>NZ_JBFAAX010000123.1:13932-14608 GCF_040639995.1 Actinosynnema sp. NPDC023658
CCACCACCCCCCCGGTGGTCGTTTTTGCTGCCCCCCCCCCCCCACCCCGCGCGCGGGGGGCGCGCCGTCCCGGGCCCGCCCCCCGACGCCGTGCCCATCGCGGGCGGCACGGACGTGATGGTGGAGCTGAACTTCGACCACCGCCGTCCCGCCGCCCTGCTGGACCTGACCCGGATCCCCGAACTCCGCTCGTGGGACGCGGAGGACGTCGACGGCGGCGTGGTGCGCATCGGCGCGGGCGTCCCGTACACGCGGATCATCGACGAGCTGGGCAAGCACCTGCCCGGCCTCGCGATGGCCTCCCGCACGGTCGGTTCCCCGCAGATCCGCAACCGCGGCACGGTCGGCGGCAACCTCGGTGCGGCCTCGCCCGCCGGTGACGCGCACCCCGTGCTGCTCGCCGCCGGCGCCACCGTCGAGGTCGCCTCGACCAGGGGCACCCGGCTCATCCCGGCCACCGACTTCTACCTCGGCGTGAAGCGCAACGCGCTGGAGCCGGACGAGCTGATCACGGCCGTGCGCGTGCCGGTCACCCGCGCGCCGCAGCAGTTCGCCAAGGTCGGCACGCGCAACGCCATGGTGATCGCGCAGTGCTCGTTCGCGGTGGCCCTGCACCCGCCGCAGAACCGGGTCGGCGCGGCGGTCGGCAGCGCCGCGCCCTCGCCGCGCCGGGCGA
>NZ_JBFAAX010000124.1:0-14284 GCF_040639995.1 Actinosynnema sp. NPDC023658
GATCGGCCCGGTGCCGGGCCTGGCCGAGTGGACCGAGGCGCTGGGCCTGCGCTGCCGCCCGCTGCACGAGCTGCCGTCGGCGCTGCGCGGCAGGCTGCCCGCCGTGCACGCGACCGCGGGCGTCGACCCGCTGCTGGACGCGTTGGCGGGCGCCGACCACACCGCCGAGCTGCGCACCGCGCTGGCCGAGCTGCGCCGGATCATGGACGACTGGGAGATCGGCCTGCTCCAGGCCGCCGTGGACGCCACGATCCTCGGTTTCGCGGACGTCGCCGCCGAGCTGCAGGCCGCCGTCAAGGGCGGTGGCGAGCGGTGGTTGCAGGGCACGTTCGACCGACGCGCCCGCACCGCCGGCAACGGCCCGGGGTACGCGTCGATCGTGGCCGCCGGGCCGCACGCGCCGGTGCTGCACTGGGTGCGCAACGACGGTCCGGTGCCCGAGGACGCCGTGCTGCTGCTGGACGCGGGTGTCGAGCTGGACACCCTCTACACCGCCGACATCACCCGCACCCTGCCCGTGTCCGGCGCCTACAGCCCGGCGCAGCGGCAGGTGCACGAGCTGATCGAACGCGCGTCGGTGGCGGCGCTGGCGGTCGTGCGGCCCGGCGCGGAGTACCGCGACTTCCACCGCGAGGCGATGCGGGTGCTGGCCGAGGGCCTGCACGACTGGGGCCTGCTGCCGGTGTCCGCGGAGGAGTCGCTGGACCCGGACGGCCAGCACCACCGCCGCTACATCACCTGCGGCGTGGGGCACTTCCTGGGCCTGGACGTGCACGACTGCGCGAACGCCCGCTCCACCGCCTACCACGAGGGGAAGCTGGAGGTCGGCATGGCGCTGGCCGTCGAGCCGGGCCTGTACTTCCACCCGAACGACGAGACCGTGCCGCCGGAGCTGCGGGGCATCGGCGTGCGGCTGGAGGAGAACGTCGTGGTCACCCCGGAGGGCATCCGCGTGCTGTCCTCCGCCCTGCCGCTCGACGCCGCGGGCCTGGAGTCCTGGGTCGCCGCCGCGGGCCGCTAGTCAGACCTTCCGCAGCCGCACCGAGGTGATGGCGTGGTGCTCGACCTTCAGCACCTCGACGGTCCAGTCCGACACGGTGACCTTGTCGCCCGGACCGTCGGGGATGCGGCCGAGCACCACCAGCACCAGGCCCGCGATGGTGGCGTAATCGCCCTCGGGCGCCTCGGGCAGCTCCACGCCCAGGTCGACCAGGTCGTGCATGGGGAAGGTGCCGGGCAGCAGGAGCGAGCCGTCCGCGCCGTTGCGCACCGCCATCACGTCGCGGTCGGTCTCGTCGAGGATCTCCCCGACGATCTCCTCCAGCAGGTCTTCGAGCGTGATGATGCCGCTGACCGCGCCGTGCTCGTCCACGACCAGGCCCAGCTGCTCGCGCTCGGCCTTGAACCGGCGCAGCGCGTCGGACACCCGCACCGAGTCCGGGAGCACCAGCGGCGGGCGGACCACGTCGATCAGGCGGGCGTCGTCCTTGAGCAGGTCACGCAGGTGCACGACGCCCACGACGTCGTCCAGGTGCCCGCCGCGCGCGACCGGCGCCCGCGAGTGCCCGGAGGCGGCCAGCTCGGTGCGGGCGGACGCCACGTCCAGCGCCGCGTCCAACGTCATCACCGTGCGGCGGGGCACCAGGACCTCGCGCAACCGGCGCTCGTTGATCTCCAGCGCACCGGTGATGATCTTGCGCTGCTCGGCGTTGAGGCCGCGCTGGGCGGAGACCAGCTCGCGCAGCTCCTCCGACGACATCTGCTCGGACTCCACCTCCGGCTTGCCGCCGAACAGCCGCACCACCACGTTCGTGGAGGCGCTCAACGCCCACACCGCCGGCCGTGAGGCGGTGGACAGCACGTGCAGCGGCCGTGCCACCAGCAGCGCCCAGCGCAACGCGTACTGCATCGCCAGCCGCTTGGGCGCGAGCTCCCCGAACACCAGGGTGAAGAACGTCAGCACGATCGTGACCAGCGCGATCGCCACCGCGTTCGCCGCCTCACCGAGGAACGACAGCAGCGGCACCAGCGGAGCCGCCAGCGACACCGCCGCCGTCGCGGAGGCCAGGAACCCGGCCAGCGTGATGCCGATCTGGATGGTGGCCAGGAACCGGTTGGGGTCGCGGGCCAGGCGCACGAGCGTCTTGGCGGACGCCCCGTCGTCCCGCTCCAAGCCGCGCAACTGCCCCTCGCGCAGGCTGATCAACGCCATCTCGCTGCCGGAGAACAGCGCGTTCGCCAGCACCAGCACCGCGACCAGCGCGATGGTCCACCCATATCCGTCCACACCCGACTCCATACCCCGGCGCGGGCGGCCCGCAACTCCACCGGGGGGTTGGTCATTTCGAGTGGTGACGCTGCCCGTGCGGCCCACGACTGGGCTACAACATGCGTGGGGAGGTCTCATGGGGTCCGATGCGGTGCACCGCTCGTTCGTCGTGGTGGACGTGGAGTCCTACGGTGACCTGACCCGGACGTCACCGCACCGGACCGCCGCGCGCAACGGCATGTACCAGGTGATGACGACCGCCTTCGCCGACTGCGACCTGCCCTGGGACGACGACGCGGTGGACGACGCGGGCGATTGCCTCATGGTGCTGCTGCCCGCCGACACCCCGAAGGGCGTCCTGGTCGACCGACTGCCCGAACGGCTGGTGGCGGCGCTGCGCGAGCACAACCACGTGCACGCCGCCGGCGCACGCCTGCGCCTGCGGATGGCCGTGCACTCGGGCGAGGTCCACTACGACGAGCACGGCAAGACCAGCGCCGAGATGATCTTCACCTACCGGATCCTGGACGCCGCCGAGGCCAAGCGGGCGCTGCGCGACTCCACGGCCACGCTGGTGCTGATCGCCTCGGACCCGTTCTACCAAGCGGTAACCCGCCAACGCCCCTCCGCCCGCCCCGACGACTACCGGCCGGTGGACGTGCAGGTCAAGGAGATCAGGACCCGGGCCTGGGTGCGCTTGGTCGACGGCCGACCGCTCGGCGCCGACCGCCCCGCCGCCCCCGCGCGAGGCCTGACCCTGGCCGAGTTGGGCCCGATCGTCGAGGTCCTGCTGCGCACACCCGGTTTCGAGACGCGAGAAGGCCGCGATCTCGTGCTGCGCGACCTGCCGTTCGCCACGATCATCGGCCGCCACGGCGCGGACCGGCAGGACACGGTCAGCATCGTCCGGGCGTGCGCCCACTACCCCGGTGGCCTCGAAGCACTGCTGGAAGCGATCCGCTTCTACGCCGACGGCACCACCGAAATGGCCGAACTCGACACCCTGTTGGCGCAACGGGTCGGTGGCGTTTAGTTGCGTCGCACGGCGCCGAATACCGCCATACGCACCTCTTCCGCACAGTTTCATTGACATTACACTGAGTCATGCCGTCGAAGGTGATTCCCCCACCGCGCCGGGGGCGCCCTACCTCGTGGCCACTCGGGAGGCCGGCTAGTGGATGAATCGGCAATTCGGATCGACTCCGGTCTGGTCGACTTGACGAACGTTCCCCTTGACGTGTTGGACGCATTCGACGACGAGAGCCTCGCCGCGTCGGCGGACCGTTTCCTCAGACAAGTGGACCACGCCAGCAGCAGCATGGGCGGCTACGACTCCTGACCGGCGGGCTTCGCGCCCATGACGAGGGGCGACCACGAGGTGGCAGGCTGGAACACCGAACACGGGGTGGCGCTGCCCCACCACGGGATCACGCTGGCACAGCTGGACGCCCTGGCGTCCGCCCGGCCCGGTGACGACGTCTCCGCGCTGCTGCGCGACGTGGAGCGGACCAGACGCCTGCTGGCCTTGCGGCTCGTGCTGCACCACGCCCGCGCCCACCGTCCGGCGGACGACCCGCTGCCCCCGGTGAACGAGGCGTGGGAACTCCTGGTCGCCGCCGAGCGCGCCCGCCCCGAAGTGGTGGCCGACCTCCTGTCACGACCTCAGGTGGGGGTCTGGTCCGCGCACCTGCTGCGCCGCTTGCGCGGCAAGGCGAGCGACACCGCGCCGCTGTGGTTCCACGTCGGCCAGCTCCACTCGCTGGCGGCCGCCGCGGCGGTATCCGCAGAATTGCGCTTCACGGTGACGATTCCGTTGTGGAATGGCATCGCGGTCCTTCTCGGCCTGGGTGCCGCGCGTGTGCCCGACCCGGCTGAATGGGGTCACGGCGTCCTGGTTTCGGATGCCTCGGGACTGACTGTGAAAACCGCTACCGGTGCGGCACACCCGCTGGAGTGGCAGCCGATGCGCATTCTCCTGGATGAAGTCGGCTCGACCGCGCCGCGCATCCACCTCGATGACACCGGACCGTACCGGGGATTGACGATCCCCGAGCGCCCCGACGCATTGTCCGATTCCGCGGTCGCGCGGTGGAACGAGGTCTTCACCGACGCGTGGGCGATCCTGGAGCGCGACCACCCGCACCGCGCGCGGGAACTGTCCACCGGCCTGTCCGTGATCACACCGCGCCCGACCGCGTACCGCTTCCGGCCGCACAGCGGGTCGGTGGGCGACGGCTACGGCGCCGCCATCATCTCCGAGCCGCACGACCCCGTGCAGCTGGCCGTGACGATGGTGCACGAGTACCAGCACAGCAAGGTGAACGCGACCCACCACCTCGTGCCGCTGACCGGCGTCGACCCCTCCACCACCTGCTACGCGCCGTGGCGGGACGACCCCAGACCTGTTTTCGGCCTGTACCAAGGGGTGAACGCGTTCCTGGCGGTCGCGGAGTTCTGGGAGCGGCAACGGGAGCGCTCCAGCGGACCCGAAGCGGCCTTGGCCCACTTCGAGTTCGCCCTCGTTCGGGCGCAGGTGGCTGAAGCGCTCGGTGCGCTGCGCCGACGACCCTCGCTGACCGCCGCGGGGCTGAGGTTCGCCACCCGCCTGGCCGAGCGGCTGGCGGCGCTGTCGGACGCCGCCGTGCCGGACGACCTGCTCGCCACCGCCGAGGCGGCGGCCCTGGACCACCGCGCCGCGTGGCGTGCCACCCACCTGCACGTGTCGCGGGCGCACGTCCTCGACTGCGCCGAGCGGTGGTTCGCGGGCGAACCCGCCCCGGCGCCCGAGCCGCACCCCACCGTGGTGCCGGCCCCGCGACCACCCCGGTTGGACGCCAAAGCGATCCTCACCCGGGTGCTGCTCACCGGACGTGCCGAGTTCGACGCGATGAGGGCAGGGCTCTCGGACGACCTGCCCAAGATCGCCGCAGACGTGACCGACGCGGATTTCGCCTTGGTCGCGCGCGAGCTCGGGCGGGCGCACGCGCTGTACGCCGCCGAGCTCGCCGCAGGCTCGGACCGGCCGGGCGCGTGGTCCGGTTTCGGGCTCGTGCTGCGCGACGAGTCACCCGGTCCGGCCTCGCAAGCGTTGCTCGAACGCCCGCACGTCGTCCGCGCCGTGCGGGACGAGATCACCGCCCGCGGCACGGCGCCCGACGTGGCACGCCTGGCCACCTGGCTGGGTACGGGCGGTTAGGCGTGCCGACGGGTGCGCCGGTGGCGGGACGCGCCGATGACGCGCCCACCCCACCAGGCGGACCCTCCCGCTTCCGACCCGCCGGCGACGACCTGCCCGACCGCCACTGCTAGAGCGGCATCGGGTCGATGTCGCAGTTGGCCCGCGTGTGGCGCTTGGTGAGCTCCACCACCGCGGGGTGGAGGTCACCGAGGCGGTCACGCAACACGCCCACGGCGCGCTGGTGCAACGCGTCCGCCTCGTCCTCCCGTCCGAGCGAGCGCAGGTCCTGGGCGAGGTTCGCCTGGCACGCGAGCGTCGTCGGGTGGTCGGCGCCCAAGATCTCCGTCGAGCGGTTCAACATGTCGAGGTCGAGGTCGTGGGCGTCTTGGGCGTCACCCAGCTCGTGCAGGTCGCTCGCCAGGTTGATCGTGGTGGTCAACGTCGACGGGTGGTCGTCACCCAGGCGGGTGCGGAACTTCTGCAGGGTGGCCTGGTCCAGCTCGCGCGCGCCTTCGGAGTCACCCATCAAGCGACGCAGGATCGCCACGTTGACCGCCGCGGACAGGGTGTGCGGGTGGTCGGGCCCCAGCGTCCGGGCGTAGCGGGTCAGCGTGTCCTGCCCGAGTTGCGCTGCCTGCTCGTGACGGCCGCGGTGCCTCAGCTCGATGGAACGGGCCAGCGCCGCGGCGAGCGTCTCGGCGTGGTCGAGGCCGTACCGCCGCCGCAAACCCTCGAACGCGGTCTCCGCCGCCTTCATCGCGCCCTCGTGGTCACCCGCCTTGCGGCGCATTACCGCGAGGTGGCGCATGGCGCGCAGCAACGGGGGGTTGAGCGGTCGCCCTTCGCTGCGCCGCTCGTACACCCGCACGACTTCCTCGTGCTCGGCGCAGGCCTCCCGGTAGTTGCCCAGTTCCCGCTTGTCGAGGGTCAGGCCGACCTGCGTCAGCAACGACATCTCGTGTTCCTGGCCGTACATCTGGATCTTGCGGTCCCAGGTGTCGGCGTCCAGGGCGATCGCGGAGGCGAAGTCACCGACGAGGCGCAGGTTGACCGCGAGGTTGTGCGCCATGCCGAGGGTCACCGGGTCCTCGTCACCGAGGTACCGGACGCAGATGTCGTAGCTGCGCCTGGACAGCTCCAGCGCGCCGACGAAGTCGCCCTGCGCGCGCTTGTCGGCCGCCACCTGCCCCATCGCCGTGACAGTTTCCTCGTGCTCTTCGCCGAACGTGCGGCGGTGCCGTTCCAGCAGCTCCACGTTGAGCGGGGTCGCCTCGGCATAGCGGCCCTGCACCCACAGCATGAAGCCGTACCAGTGGCCCATCCGCAGCGTCTCCGGGTGGTCCTCGCCCAACCGGTCGACCCAGATCTTGTAGATCTGCTCGGACAACTCGGCGCTGCGGTTGTGCTCGCCCCACCGGTACAGGAACTGGACCTGGTTGTAGAGCAGCGAGCGGACCGACTCCGAGTCGCACTCGTAAGCGTTGGAAGCGGCCAGGTGCGCGCTCAGGTCGGCGTAGACCGGCCAGTTGTCCGGCTCCTCCGGCGTTTCCGGGTCGTTCTCGCCCAGCATCTGGTGCGCCGCGTGCTGCATGGTCGCGTGTTCGTCCGCGCTCATCTGGCTCTTGAGCACCGCTTGGACCAGGCGGTGCAGCTCGATGGAGTTGGTGCGGTGGTCGACGCGCACCAGCGCGAAGCGGTTGATGTCGCGGATGGCTTCGTTGAGCCGCAAGCGGTCGCGCAGGATCCGGGACAGCTCGGGCGGCACGTCACCGATGTTCCGGCTGTAGGTGAACATGGTGCGGTTGATCGGTTCCGGCGCCAGGAACGCGCACACCTGGAGCAGCCGCAAGGCGGAGAGGTTCTTGCGCTTGAGCTCGTTGAGCGAGAGGTTCCACATCGCCGCGACCGACTCGGGGTAGTCGAGGGTCGTGGTGACGTCGAGCAGCTCCAGCTGCTTCTCCGCGAGCAGTTCGAGGTACTCGCCGGCGGGCATGCCCGTTTCCACCCGCCAGGCCGCCGCTTGGGCAACGGCGAGGGGCAGGTCGCCCAGTGCCTGCGCGAGGCGACCCGCGTCCTCCTCGCTGAGGTCGGGGTCGCGGCGGCGCAGCAGCTGCACGCTCTCCGCGCGCTGGAAGACGGCGACCTCCAGCGGACGCGCGACGCTCAACCACTGGGAGTTGCGCGAGGTGACCAGGATGCGGCCGGTGCCGCCGGTGGGCAGGTACTGCTGGACGGCGTTGGGGCTGTCGGCGTTGTCGAAGATGAGCAGCCAGTTGGCCGGGACCTTCGGGTGGTTGCCGCTGCGGAGCGCGTCGAGCACCTGTTGCACCGCGACGTTGGCCTCGGTGCCGACGTTCAGGTCGAGCCGCTGGCCCAGTTCCACGAGCGAGTTGACGATCTTGACCGATCGTTCCGCCGGGACCCACCAGATCAGGTCGAAGTTCGCGCGGTTGCGGTAGGCGTACTCGATGGCCAGTTGGGACTTGCCCACACCGCCCATGCCGTGCAGCGCTTCGGGCAGCACCGCCGCGGTCGCGCCCCGGACGAGGCGGCGCTCGAGTTCCTGCAGGAGATCCGTCCGCCCGGTGAAGTTGACGTTCCTGGGCGGCACACCGCCGAAAACTGGTGAAACTAGAAATTCTCTCCTTCCTTGGTCGACGGTCGAGGTCACGTCTTCTCCTCCTGCATTGTGGTCGAGGCCGTCCACGTCCCGTCGAACACCTATTCGATCGACCTCGCCGGCGTGCGAGTCTTCGAGCGCCCCACTGTACAAGGCCGAGGGAGGGCTCACACCGGGGGTGGAATTAACCAGGTGAACGCCCGACCAAGCGCCCCGCACGGCCCGATCCGCTTCCGCCACGTGGGGCGGCGCGACAATCAAGGCGCGGGCTGATTGCGGCTCCTCGTCCAGCGATGAATCGAACGCGACAACCTCAGGATCCCGTTCGTCCAGGTAGTGCCGCACCACCTTGCGCACTCGTTCGGTGTCGATGCGGTGGCCGTGCGCGAGCAGTTCTTCCCGCACGCCTTCGATGACGAAGCTGAATTCCGCTCGGTTTCCGTCGTCCGCGGACCGCCGGGGCGGAAGCGCCACCAATGGGCCGCCGAGGAATTCGGAGAGGGCGGCACGTCCCGCTTCCGGGTGCAGTTGCTGCTGGATGCGCGCGAGCAGTTCCACCTCCAACGGCGCGGCCGCGATGCTGACCGCCAGGTCGAACACCGACTTCGACGCGGAGATCCGGTACGCCGCGACCGCCTCGGCCGCGGTGAACGACACGGCGTCCGGTCCGGGTTGCGCGCGGCCGGAGTCGGGCGCATCGGGCACCAGCGTCGCGCCGACGTTCGCCCATCCCCTTCCCGCGATCAGGTGAACCCACTGGCGCAGCCCCGCCGGGACCGGCTCCACGAACGGGATCGGGACGACATCGCCCAGGTCGTCGTACAGGCCCGGCACGTCGACCTGCGGTTCCCACTCCTGGTCGCGGTTCGGCGTACCCGGTTCGAGCGCTTTGAGGCGCAGGCGGTGCAGGTCCAGGCCGGTGCGGCGGGCCATCGACCACGGCAGCGGGCTGATCACCGCGACCGAGTGCACCGCACCCAGTTCCCGCAGAGCGGCCCACGCCCGGCCCGACCGCCAGACGTCGTGGACGGTGTCGGTGACGGCGAGCACCAAGCGGGGCTCGACAGACCCGAGGAGGTCGTCCGCCCCGAAGCCGCGGACCACCACCCGACCGCCGTCGTCGACGCCGAGCGCTCGCACGGTGACGTCGTCGAAGATCCCGGACTCCGCCAGCGCCCGGGTGAAGCGCTCGACGGTGGCCTTCCAGATCGACATCGCCGGTCCGTCGTCCACCAGGACCGCCAGGTCCCGGGACTGGCCGCGCAACGGCGCGAGCACCTCGCGCAACGCGTCCGCCGTCCACTCGCCGGCGTCCGGGCCGACGCCCGTCCGCGCGTCCACGTCCCGGGGGACGGCGCGCACCGTCACAACCCCCCGACCGGGGTCGGTCGGCCCCGCGGGTACCGGCGGGACGATTCACGCGAATAGCCGCTCGAATCGGTGACGAACCGCCGGATCGCGGTCACCGGCCCGAAGGTCGCGATCGGTGCGGTTTCGCGAAGTGAATCGATACCGAGAAGGAGCGCGAATGGGAGATGTGACGTGGAATCGGTCACCGGATCACCGGTTCGGGCGATCACCCGGACGGATGTCGGAAGAGAATAAGGAACCGATAAGTGCCCGATATGTGGCGCGCGCCGGTGGGGCATGGCTCAGATCCCTCCCTGCGAACCCCAACCGGAGGTCAGTGGTTCCGGTAGACGCCCTGCATCATCCCACAATACGGCAAGACTGCGCCCCACATGCCGCTCATCGGACGCATTTGCGAGCAACGCTTCACGCCGCAACCGGGCCAGCCGGTAGGGTAGCCGCCGCACCTCTCCGACGGCGAACAACTCGGTTACGGCATCGTGAAAACGCGCGGTGGAGCAGTCCTCCCGGTCCCACACGATGATCGGGATTCCGGTGCGGAATGCCATCGCCGCCTCGTGCCAGGCACGTCCGCGGCGGTCGCCGGGCGGCTCGCTGAGCACGACCGCCACGATCGTGTTGTCCTTCAGCTCCACCGCCATGCCGGTGAGGTCCCAGCCGCCGTTGCTGCGGCTCCAGTACGGCCGCGCCGACTCGTCCGACACCGCGCTCCAGCGCTGCTTCCACGCCAGCCAGTACCGCTGCGTCCTCATCCGCTCCAGGCTGCGCACCAGCACGGGGTGGTCAACCGCGAGCGGCACGGTCGCGCTCGACGGGTCCCCCTTCGGCCAGAGCTCGACCGGCGCGTTGATCATCTCCCAGGGCAACGCGAACTCGACCACGATCGAGCTGACCTTTTCACCCGCTGGGGTGACGCCGAGCTCGACCTCCAGATCCGCGAGGACGCGGTCGACCTCACCGGCCAGGTCCTCCCGGCGGATCGCGGTGTCGCCGCGACGTCGGCCGTGCCAGCCTGACTGCTTCCAGTGGCACCAGTGCGAGAGCACCACCTTGCCCTCGTCGACGGGGTCCGGGTCCACCTCGAAGACCAAGTGGACCACGTCGGTGTCCGCGTCGACGTCGGCGTTGGCGCCGGCATGGGCGTCACCGGGCTCCGTGCGCCACCGCGCCTGCTCCACCAGGTCGGTCACCTCGAACTTCTCGGCCAGGCGCCAGTTGTAGCGCCGCAGTTCACCCGCCAGCGCCGCGTCCCCGATGCGTCCGGCGAGGCAGTCGACGAACACCATCGCGGGCGGCAGCGCGCCCGGAGCGGTGTTGTGCCCGGCCAGGTACAGGAACAGCGACCACGCGGAGCGGCACCGGGAGGGCAGGTCGTCGCAGTGGCCGCCGGTGGCCACGTCGGCCAGGCGGCGCAGCAGGCGGCGTTCCTCGAACGGGTGGTCGGCCAGCCGCACGGACCGCAGGGCCTTCGCCAGCCGGTCCCAGTCGCGCGTGGGCAGCGCACGGCACGCCGCCCACTCCTCGCTCAGCTCGACCAGTTCGGAGATCCCCGGCGTGTGGGGGTCCAACACCTTCAGGCAGTCCACCAGACCCGACAACCCGTCGGCACGGCGGCAACACCACCGGACCAGCCCGAGGAGCTGGAGGTGCAGTTCCTGGCCCTCCAACGACACCGGCTCGCCCAGCGCGTCGGAGAGCATGCTCACCAACGTGGCGCGGCCGTGCTCGGTGCGCAGCGACTCGTACCGCTCCAACGCGGCGACCACGTCGCCCTGCAACCGGACCTGGGCGGTGTTCACGCCGTCTTCCACGACCATGCGACCATCCCCCATCACCACCGTCCGCCGCGTGAGAACCGCGCGGACACAAAGAAGAACCGCCACTTGCACACCCGTCCCCGCCGCAACTGTTACACAGGCGGAACGCGCCTTCTCCGCAAAATGCGGTCAGGCGAACGCGGCGTGGCGGCCGGTGCTCAGGGATTGCGCGCTGGTGGTCAGCTCGGTCGCCACCCGGTCCACGGCGTCGATGAACTCCGGATCGACGCAGTTCCAGTCGGTGAGCTTGACGAGCAGCCAGCGCCGCCACGCGGAGACCAGGTCCGCGAACACCTCGGTGCCCTGCGGGGTGAAGCGGTAGCGGCCGTCGGACTCGGCCAGGTAGCCCCTCGTCTGGAGTTGACGGGCCACCGGTTCGAAGACGCCCGCGGGCACGGAGGTGGCCTCGGCCAGGCGTTCCAGGGTGGCGTGGTCGTGGTGCACGCTCTGCCGGAACACCCTGACCACCAGCCACGCCTGGGCGTGGGTCAGCGGGACGCCGGACCCGCGCAGCACGTCCGGTGTGGGGTCGCGGCGTTCGCGGCTGACGATGAGCGCGACCAGCTTCTCCAGCTCGTGCTCGGAGTCCGACGCGTGCGGCGCGGCGAAGTTGTCGCCCACCTCGGTCGCGGCGGCACGGGCGGTGTCGCGCAGCGGCACCTCCTTGAGGAACAAGGCGACCAGGAACGCCACCGCGGCCACCGGGGCGGCGGACAGGAACACCGTGTGCAGGGTGTCGGCGTAGGCGGCGATGATCGGGGCCTTGAGCTCGTCCGGCAACGCGTGCAGCGCCTGCACGTTCGAGGCGGCGGCCGGGTCGACGCCCGGTGGGATGGCGGCGGCGAGGTTGTCCGGCAGGGTGCTCGCGTACACGGTGCCGAAGACGGCCACGCCGAACGAGCTGCCCAGCGTGCGCAGGAAGCTGACGCCGGAGGTGGCGACGCCCAGGTCCTCGTAGCTGCTGGTGCTCTGCACGACCACCATCGCCACCGGCATGCACATGCCGACGCCCAGGCCGAGCACGAGCATGTACGTCGAGGCCTGCCAGAACGACGTGTCCGGGGTCAGCCGGGACAGCAGGAACATCCCGCCGACCATCAGGAGGCTGCCGACCACCGGGAAGATCCGGTAGCGGCCGGTCTTGCTGATCACGTTGCCGGTCGTGACGGAGGCGATGAGCAGACCCACGACCAGCGGCAGCATCTCCAGGCCCGACTGGGTGGCCGACGCGCCGTGCACGTACTGCAGGTAGGTAGGCAGGAACGTGACGCCGCCGAGCATGGCGAACCCGACGACGAAGCTGAGCACCGTGCACACGGTGAACACGCGGCTGCGGAACAGGCGCATGGGCAGCATCGGTTCGGCGGCCCGGGTCTCGACGAACACGAACAGGGCGAGCGCGACCAGCGACCCGATCGCCATCCAGATGATCGTCGGTGACGCCCACGGGTACTGGACGCCACCCCAACTGGTGACGAGGGTGAGGCCGGTCGCGGCCAGGGCGATGAGCAGGATGCCCAGGTAGTCGATCTTCGGTCGGCCCGCGCCGCGCAGGCCGGGCAGGGCGAACGCGCCGACCGCGAGCACGACCAGGCCCAGCGGCAGGTTCACGTAGAACGCCCAGCGCCAGCTCAGGTGGTCCACGAACAGGCCGCCGAGCAGCGGCCCGACGACGGTGGCGACGCCGAACACCGCGCCGATGAACCCCTGGTACTTGCCCCGCTGCGACAGCGGCACGACGTCTGCGATGACGGCGGCGGAGGTGACCATGAGCCCGCCGGCGCCGAGCCCCTGCACCGCGCGGGCCAGGATCAGCCACGTCATCGAGTCGGACCAGCCGCACAGGAAGGAGCCGACCAGGAACAGCGCCACGCTGACCAGGAACGCCTTCTTCCGGCCGAACAGGTCACCGAACTTGCCGATCAGGGCGGTCATGATGGTCTCGGCCAGCAGGTAGGACGTGACCACCCAGGACAGGTGCCCGGCGCCCCCGAGGTCGCTGACGATGGTCGGCAGCGCGGTCGCCACGATCGTCTGGTCGAGGGCCGCGAGCAGCATCCCCAGCATGATCACCGCGACCACGGCGTTCCGCGCGCCGCGCCCGACCTCGACCCGTTCGACCACGTTGGACCTCCCGGCCCCGAACGATAAAACCGCCACCCCCGCCCCGCCCGCCACGACCACGCACGGGTGATCACCCGACCGTCGCCCGGCGGCTGCGGAGCGTTGGGTCAGGGGACGGCGCGCGTCATGCAGACCAGGTCGGGTCGGGCGTCCCACGACTGCACAGCGGTGAAGCCCAGGCGCTCGTAGAGGGCGACGGCGTCGTGGCGCCAGTTCCACACCGACAGCCGCACCGACCGCACCCCCGCCCCGGCGGCGTGCGCCACCACGGCTTCGACCAGCGCCTTCGCCACGCCCTTCCGGCGCGCGGTCGGGTCGACCCACAGCCGCTTCATCTCCAGCGAGCCGTCCACCGGCGCGGACGCCACGACGCAGCCGACCGCCGCGCCGTCGAGGTCCGCGACCAGCACGACGTCCCCGGTGAAGGCGGCGCGGGGATCCAGCACCTCGGCCCGGTAGCGCTCCGGCAGGTGCTCCACGTCGGGCACGGCCGAGCCCTTCTCGGCCTCGGTCCGCAGGTGGTAGGCGAGCAGCAGCGGTGCCAGGTCCGCGTCCCGCCACGGGGACACGGCGATCTCATGGGTCATGACGCGCAGCCTCGCACGGGTCGCGCCGCCGGCCGTGCCCGATTCCGGGCACGGCGTTTGGTCCGGTGGTTGGCTGTGGCCATGCTGGAGCCCGTGGGAGACGAAGTGCCGGACGACCTGCTCCGGCACGTGGTCAGGTCGACCGGCCTGCCTCCCGCGCTCGCGCGGCGGGTCGTGTCCGACGTCATGGGCTACTTCGTCGAGACGGCGGAGGAGTACGTGCTCCGCCGGCACGCGGAGCTGCGGCGGGACGGGCTGGGCAAGACGCCGTTCACGTCGTTGGTGCGGGAGAAGGTGGACGTGCGTCAGATGGACGAG
>NZ_JBFAAX010000124.1:14294-14612 GCF_040639995.1 Actinosynnema sp. NPDC023658
CACCCCGCGTTTGGGGGGTTTGGTGCGGGTGCAGCGGGCGGGGCGGCCGGGGGCCGCGCCGCCGCTGTCCGAACGCCAGCTGCGCCGGATCGTCTACGGCTGAAGGAGATCACCGGGCATGTGCGGAATCGTCGGTTACGTGGGTCCGCGGGACGCCGTCCCCGTGCTGCTGGAGGGCCTGCACCGGTTGGAGTACCGGGGCTACGACTCGGCCGGCGTCGCGGTCGCGGACGACGACGGCCTGCGGGTCGTCAAGACCGCCGGACGGGTCGCGGACCTGCGGCGGGCGGTGCCCGAGGGGACGCCGGGCACGACGGG
>NZ_JBFAAX010000125.1:0-14495 GCF_040639995.1 Actinosynnema sp. NPDC023658
CGTCGTCCGCAGCGACCGGACGTGCGCGGGGGCACGTCCGGCCGGGTGCGGACCTCCGTCGACGGCGCTGCCCCGACGGGCCGTGCGTCGAGGCGCTCAGGCGTTCGTCGGGCGTTGCTCCTCCGCGTCGGGCTGGACCACGGGCAGCGCGCCGGACGTGATGCGGGGCAGCGGCACGTCCACCGGCGACTCGGCCGCCACCAGCTCGGTGCGCGGCAGCTCGGTCGGCGCGAAACCGGTCGGCGCCAGGTCGGCCGGCGTCAGCTCCGTCGGCACCAGGTCGGCGGGCAGGAGCTGGGTCGGCGCGGGCTCCGTGTCCGAGGTCCACCGGTCCGGCGACTCCACGTGCCCGGCCAGCAGTGCGCGCGCCTCCGCCGTCGCCCGCTGCACGATCTCGCGAGCGCGCTGGTCGGCCTCCGCGAGCCTGCGCTGGGTCTCCTGCTCGGTCTCGTCGAGCAGCACGGCCTGCTGCCGCGCCACCTCCTCGGCCCGCTTGAGCATCTGCTCGCTGCGCTCCCGCGCGTCGGTCTCGAAGGCGTCCGCCTTCTGCCTGGCCACGTGCATCAGGTAGCGGATGCACCCGGACACGGCGTTGTCCTTCGAGTAGCCGGCGTGCAGCACCCGGTACTCGGCCAGTTCGCTGCGCGCCTCCTCCAGCTCCCGCACCAGGTCGTCGGCCGTGGCCACCGCGGCGTCCCGGTCCAACCGGAGCATCTCCAGCTCCTCGCGCAGCCGCTCGGCCTCCAGCCGCTCGCGGGCCAGCGCCGCGTCCACCTCTCGTCGGTCGTAGCCGCGCAACCGCACGCGGAACGGGTTGCCCTGGGACTTGTCGATGTGCATGGCTGCCGCCGTTCCGGACGACTCAGCCCCGGGCCAGCGCCACGAGGTCGTCCATGGTGCCGTTGAACAGGTTCTGGTCGATCGGGGTCGAGGAGTGCTGCCAGATGGCGTGCGCCGCCCAGCGGTGCGGCAACTGGCCGATGCTGTCGGCGTACCGGGCCACCCACACGGGGTTCGTCCCGGTGAAGTCACCGAGGCTGCCCGTGCACATGTCCCACCACGAGGTCGAGGTGTAGATCATCGGCCAGCGGCCGGTGCGGGCCTGGTAGGTCTCGCTGAACTGGCGGATCCAGGCCACCACCGCCTCCGGCGCGAGGCCGTAGCACTTGTCGTCGCTGTACGGGTTGTACTCGACGTCCAGCGCGCCGGGCAGCGTGCGGCCGTCGGCGGACCAGCCGCCACCGTGGTCCACGAAGTAGTTGGCCTGGGTGGCGCCGTCGGACCGGTCGGGCAGCGCGAAGTGGTACGCGCCGCGGACCATGCCGACGTCGAACGAGCCGGTGTACTGCTGGTTGTAGTAGGGGTTCTGGTAGCCGGTGCCCTCGGTGGCCTTCACGTAGGCGAACCGCCTGCCCTCGTTCCACCACTTCGGCCAGTCGACGTCACCCTGGTAGCTGCTCACGTCGATGCCGGGGACGGTGGGCCCGTCGACCTGCAACTGCGCCGCGTCGACCGGGTGCGCGCCCTCGTGCTTGGCGATCTGGGAACCCGCGGCGTGGTCCGACTGCTCCGCCGAGTAGGCGGCGGGGTGGGCGGCCAGGTCCGCGGGGTGGTCGGAGTGAGCGGACCGGGCGGGGCCCTCGGGCAGCGGCCGGGCCGCGGTCGCCGGGACGTGCAGGGCCGCCAGGCAGGCCAGCACCACCGCCGACGCGGCCGTTCGAATCGGCAACCTCTTCGATCGCGCCGGCATCGGGTTCCTCCCCTCCTCCGCCCGTTCCGCAGCGGAAGCCGTGATCATTTCCACGACGACCGCCGTGATCGGGTTCGTCGCACCTTTCGGACGGCTACCACCACCGCGCCCGGGACAACCTGGAGATGCTTTTTCCACCTGATCGAATGACAAATATCGTCTTTTGAGGCACGGGACGTGATCAGGCGGTCCGCGTCGGTGACGATCAATTCCGACACACCCCCGAGAATGCCGGCATGAAGTGACACTTACGGGGGCACTCACCCGATGAGCACGACGCACAGAAGGTGAGAACCATGACCTCGACGCAAGTGGACTGCTCGACGCAAGTGGACTGCCCGACCGAAGCGGGCCACCCGTCGTTGGTGGAGTCGTCGCCCGAGGGGGACGACCCCTCCCGGGTGGACCGACCGTCCTCGGTGGACACCCGGCCCGCGGCGGACCTCCCGACGCCGGTGGACCTCCAGACTCCCGTGGACCTCCCGCCCGCGGTGGACTGGGAGCCGTTCATCGAGTCGCTGCACGAGGCGGCCGGGCTCTGGGACCGGGGCCTGGCCTGCCGCGCCAGCCGACGCACCCTGGACGACGAGGTCGACGCCGACTCGCCGCGGGTCGTGCCGATCACCGTGGACGAGGCCGAGCGGTTGATGAGGGCCGTGGCGTTCCTGGCGCGGCGGCTGAGCGTGGCCGCGGAGTGCGTCGTGTACGTGACCGCCGAGTCGAGGCTGGAACCCACCGACGGCGACCCGGCGGCGCAGGCCGACGCGTTGTCGTTGACCGCGCTGCACGCCGCCGCGATGCGGCACGCGGCCGATCTCGCCAGCGCCGCGTTCAACCGGTGCGACGCAGCGTAGACATTTTCACGATCGGGTGAACAATGTGCGATCAAACGTCCGGCCGCCATTCTCCGAACCTTGCGGTGAACCCGGTTCCCCGGGCGTTTCCGCCGCCCTTCGCAGCGTAACTCCACCACCATGCGAACCGCGAGCCTGCTCAAACTGCTCGGCCTCTGCCTGGTGGCCGGGTTGCTGATCGCCGGAATGGCGCTCCCGGTGGTGGGCGCGGCCGGCCTCGTGTCGAACCGGGTGAGCGACCAGGTCGCCGCCACCTCGGTCAGCATGCTCGAAACGCCGCCCCCGCTGATGACGACGATCACGGACAAGGACGGCGTCCCGTTCGCCTACCTCTACGACCAGTACCGCGTGCTCACCCCCTCCGACAAGATCACGCAGGTGATGAAGGACGCGCTGGTCTCCGCCGAGGACCGGCGGTTCTACGAGCACGAGGGCGTCGACTGGCTGGCCACCCTGCGGGCCGCGCTGCGCAACCAGTCGGACGGCTCGGTCTCCCAGGGCGCGTCCACGCTCACGCAGCAGTACGTGAAGAACTACCTGGTGCACGTGCTCGGGCGGGAGAACGCCACCGGCCAGAAGGAGGCGCAGGAGCAGACGATCTCCCGCAAGCTCCGGGAGGCGCGGATCGCGATGCAGGTGGAGACCCAGCTGACCAAGGACGAGATCCTCACCCGGTACCTGGACGTGGTGCCGTTCGGCGGCACGATCTACGGCATCGCGGCGGCGTCGCAGGCCTACTTCAACACCACGCCCGACCAGCTCACCGTGCCGCAGGCGGCGCTGCTGGCCGGCATGGTCAACAGCCCGACGTTCCTCGACCCGGAGTCGCGGCCGGACAAGGCCATCGAGCGGCGCAACACGGTCATCGACCTGATGGTGGAGAACGGCAAGCTGTCCAGCGAGCAGGCCCAGGTGCACAAGCAGGCGCCGCTGGGCCTGGCGACCCCCGTGCGGCCCCTGCCCACGGGGTGCGTCGGGTCCGGACCCGAGTTCGGGTTCTACTGCTCGTACGTGATCAACCACCTGACCGCCAACGGCTTCTCGCTGAACGAGCTGAAGGTCGGTGGCTACACCATCCAGACCACCCTGGACCGCACGCTCACGCAGCAGGCCAAGCAGGCCGCCGAGGCGCAGGTGCCGAAGACGACGCCGGGCATCGCGAACACGGCGGCGGTCGTGCGGCCGGGCAAGGAGCGGCACGAGGTCGTGGCGCTGGTCGCCAACCGCGACTACGGGCTCAAGCAGGACCAGTTCCAGACCCAGTTCGACCTGCCCAGCGCGGTGGAGAACAAGTTCGGCGCGGGCTCGGTGTACAAGGTGTTCACGGCCGCGGCGGCGTTGGAGAAGGGCGGGTTGGGGATCGAGAGCGTCATCGACTCCCCCGGCTCGTACACCTCGCGCGTGTTCCGCGGCGGTGCGCCGGGGTGCCCGGGTACCGGCGAGCCGTCCACGTACTGGTACTGCCTGCGCAACCACGACGGCAGCTACCCGCCCCGGATGCCGCTGAAGGAAGCGCTGGCGACGTCCCCCAACACGGCGTTCGTGATCCTGGAGGAGAAGGTCGGGCTCGACAACGTGGTCGACATGGCGTACCGGCTGGGGATGCGCGACACGTTGGCGACCAACATCGCCGGCGTCCGGCCGGAGCCCAAGAGCAAGCAGAAGGAGCTGCGGGTGACGCAGGCCGACTTCTACAAGTCGGCCGGGAACGCGTCGTTCACCCTGGGCCCCGCGCCGACCAGCACGCTGGAGCTGACGAACGTCGCGGCCACCCTGATGTCGGGCGGCGTGTGGTGCCGCCCGACGCCGATCGTGAAGATCACCGACCGGCACGGGAAGGACGTGGCCTACACCGAGCCACCGTGCGAGCAGGTCGTGGAGGAGCCGCTGGCGAACGCGCTGGCGGTCGGGCTGAGCGGCGACGACAAGGAACGCGGCACGGCGGCGGCGGCGGCCAAGCAGTTCGGGTGGACCCGGCCGGCGCTGGGGAAGACCGGGACGACGGAGGACTACAAGTCGGCCGCGTTCATCGGGGCGACGCCGGACTACGCGGGCGCGGTGCAGGTGTTCAACGACAGCACGTCACCGACGGGCATCTGCGTGAACAGCGGCCCGCCCCGGCTGTGCGGCGAGGGTGACATCTACGGCGGCACCCTGCCCGCGAGGACCTGGTTCGACTTCATGATGAAGGCCCACGCCAACCTGCCGGAGAAGCCGCTGCCCCCGGTGGACCCGCGCTACCTCCGCCCCTGACCGCGCGGGCGGTCCGACTCCCGGGTCGTCCGCCTGCCGCCACCCGCGGCCTCACACGAGCCGCACGTCCACCCCGGCCTCCCGCACGCGCGCCACCTCGTCCGCCGGCGCGTCCGAGTCCGTGACCAGGACGTCGATCCGCTCCACCGGGCACACCCGGCCGAACGCGGTGCGCCCGAACTTCGAGCCGTCGATCGCCGCGACCACCCGCGCCGACGCCTCGACCGCCGCCTTCTTCACCGCACCCTCGGCCAGGTCGTGCGCCGACACGCCGTTGCGCGCGCTGAGCCCGCAGCTCGCCAGCACCATCGTGTCGAACCGCATCACCTGGAACGCGTGCTCGGCCAACGGCCCCACGAACGCCAGCTCACCCGGCCGCACGTCCCCGCCCGGCACCACCAGCCGCACGTCCTCCGCGCCCCGCAGGACGTCCGCCGAGTGCAGTGACAGCGGCAGCACGGTCATCCGCCGGTCGACCAGCCGCCGCGCCACCTCGACCGTGGTGCTGCCGCCGTCGAGCACGACCGTCTCGCCGTCGTCGAGCAGTGCCGCCACCGCACCGCCGATGCGCCGCTTGGCCTCCAGCCGCTGCCGCGACCGCGCCGCGTACGGCGTCTCCTCCCCCGTCAGCATGCTGACCGCCGCACCGCGCACCCGCCGCAGCAGCCCCTCGCGCTCCAACGCGTCGAGGTCGCGCCGCACGGTCATCTCCGAAGCGCCGACCAGCTCCGCCAGCACGCCGACCGCGACCCGTTCACCGCCCCGCAGGCGCTCGAGGATCACCTCGTGCCGCCAAGCAACATCCATGGTGTGCATGTGAACACCTGGCATGTTCGAACGTCAACACCCTGGCGGGTGGTGGCACGATCCGGTAGGACTTGGCACCACCGGAGTTTGGTATAGACCACTGGAGGAACGCATGACGACCGAGCCCGTGACCGACTCCGACTACGGCGACGTCGTGCGCACCCACCTGACCAGGGTGGAGCAGCAGAACGCGGCCGCCCTGGACGACGTGGCCGAACTGGTGCTGGCGAGCGTTCGGGCGGACGGCATGGTGCTCACGGCCGGCGCGGGGCACTCGCTCGCCGCGGTCGCCGAGACGTTCTACCGGGCCGGCGGCCTGGCCTGCGTCCGCCCGATCTACCACCCCGAACTGCTGCCCATGCACGGCGCGGTGAGCAGCACGGCCGCCGAACGCCGCTCCGGCCTGGCCGCCGAGGTGCTGCGCGAAGCGGGCCTGGCCGCGCACGACGTGCTGTTCGTCTTCTCCACCTCGGGAGTGAACCCGTACCCGGTGGAACTCGCGGTGCTCGCGGCGGACGCCGGCTGCCCGGTGGTCGCCGTCACGTCGGTCGCGGCGAGCGCGCTCGCACCCCGCCGCGCGGGCACGACGCTCGCGGAAGCCGCCACCGTGGTGCTGGACAACATGGTCCCGCCCGGTGACGCCACCTACCCGCCGGCCGACCCGGTCATCGCCGCCGTGTCCACGCTCGCGACCACGTTCCTGTGGAACCTGCTGATGGTGCGCCTGTTCGACAAGGCCGCCGAGGCGGGCGTGCGGCTGCCGCTGTGGCGCAGCGCGAACGTCGAGGGCGGCGACACCGCCAACGCCGACCTGCTGCGCAAGTACCAGACGCGGGTGCCCCAGCTCGGCTGAACCGCTTTTCACGATTCCTCCACACCACCGGGTTAACCTCCGATCCAGGGGGGATGTCCGTGAACAGCAGAACGAAGCGCTGGGTGCTGGCCGGTGGAGGCGTCACGGCGGTCGCCGTGATCGTCGCGGCCGCCGTGGTGCTGTGGCCGGGCGGCGAGCCGGAGGCCGTGGACGAGGCGGACCGGGTCGGTCCCGGTGTCGTCGCCCAGCAGTTCATCACCGCGTTGATGTCCGGCCAGGCGGGACAGGCGGCGGCGGTCACCGACGCGGCGGGCCCGGCGGGCGCGGCCATCGCCCGCACGCAGCAGGGCATGCCGGGGGCGTCGTTCAAGGCGCAGCTCGGCAAGCTGCCGCAGGTCGACGACAGCGCCACCACCGCGGGAGTCGACGTGGACGTCACGTGGACGTTGCCGGGCGGCGTGCCGCTCAAGTACCCGACCAAGGTCGACCTGCGCCTGGTGGACGACGCGTGGCGGGTGCACTGGGCCCCGTCCGTGCTGCACCCGCAGCTCGCGGAAGGCCAGAGCCTCGCCTACACCACGACGTCCGGTGACGGTGCGTTGCTCGACCGCACCGGCCAACCGGTGCCGCCGGGCTTCGCGCCGGTCGTCATGGACTCGGTGCGGCAGACCGTCGGCGCGTTGAGCGGCACGCCCGGCTGGCAGGTCGCCGTCGTGGACGCGGCCGGCGCACCGGTCACCGTGCTGCAGGAGCAGAAGGCCGAGCCCAAGCCGTCGATGACGGTCACGCTCGACCCGAAGACGCAGGCCGCCGCGCAGGCCGCGGTCGACCGGGTGGGTCAGTCCGCGATGCTGGTGGCGATCCAGCCGTCGTCCGGCGACATCCTGGCGGTGGCGCAGAACGCGAACGCGGGCCAGGGCCCGTTGTCGCTGCACGGCCACTACGAGCCGGGGTCGACGTTCAAGGTCGTCACGGCGGCGGCCGCGCTGACCAACGGCCTGGCCACGGCCGACACACCGGTGGCGTGCCCCGGCGAGGCGACCATCGGCACCCGGCGGATCACCAACGAGGACTCGTTCGAGCTGGGGACGGTGCCGCTGCACCGCGCGTTCGCCGCGTCGTGCAACACCAGCTTCAGCCGGTTGGCGGCGGACCTGCCCGCGACGGCGCTGCCGGAGGCCGCCGCGTACTTCGGCCTCGCGTCGGACTTCACCGTCGCGGGCATCACCACGAACACCGGCAAGGTCCCGCCCGCCGAGTCCGTGCCGGAACGCGTGGAGGCGGGCATCGGGCAGGGCCAGGTGCAGGTGACGCCGTTCGGCATGGCGCTGGTCGCGGCCACGGTCGCCAACGGCCGCACGCCCGTCCCGCAGCTGATCAGGCAGATCCCGACGGAGGGCGCGCAGCCGGCGGCGCTGCCGGGTGGGGTCGCGACGGCGCTGCGTTCGATGATGGGCGAGGTCGTGACCGGCGGCACGGCCCGTGAACTGGCCGGTTACGGCGCCGTGCGCGGCAAGACCGGCACCGCCCAGTTCGGTGACGGCACGCAGGCGCACGGCTGGTTCATCGGCTACCGGGGCGACGTCGCGTTCGCCGTGCTCGTGGTGAACGGCGGGTCGTCCGAGGCCGCGGTGGCCGCCACCGGCACGTTCCTCGGCGCGCTCTAGACGGCGGCCCGCTCCAGGTCCTCCGCGGTGGGCGGCTTCGCGCTCGGCTTCGCCGGGGCGTCCGGGTCTGTCGTCGGCACGTCCGGTGACGTGGGCGTTTCGTCGAACTGCGTGCGGTACAGGTCGGCGTAGCGCCCGTCGGCCGCGAGGAGTTCGGTGTGCGTGCCGCGCTCCACGACCCGCCCGTCCTCCACCACGAGGATCTGGTCGGCCGCCCGGATGGTCGACAGCCGGTGCGCGATCACCAACGCGGTCCGGCCGCGCAACGCCTCGGTCAGCGCGACCTGCACCGCGGCCTCCGACTCGGAGTCCAGGTGGGCGGTCGCCTCGTCCAGGATCACCACGCGCGGCCGGGCCAGGAGCAGGCGGGCGATGGTCAGCCGCTGCCGCTCACCGCCGGACAGCCGGTAACCGCGCTCCCCCACGACCGTGTCGAGCCCGTCGGGCAGGGTCTCGACGAGGTGGTCCAGCCGGGCGCGGCGCAGCGCGTCCCACAGCTCCTCCTCGGTCGCCTCCGGCCGGGGGTAGCCGAGGTTCGCGCGGATCGTGTCGTGGAACAGGTGACCGTCCTGGGTGACGACGCCGACCGCGCCGCGCAGCGACTCGAACGACAGCTCGCGAACGTCCACATCGGACAGTCGAATCGCGCCGGAGTCCGCGTCGTAGAGCCGCGGCACGAGCGAGGCGATGGTCGACTTGCCCGCGCCGGACGAGCCCACGAGCGCCACGAGCTGACCGGGCTCGGCGCGGAAGCTGATGCCGTGCAGCACCTCCTCGCCGCCGCGGGTGTCCAGTGTGGCCACTGATTCCAGTGAGGCGAGGGAGACCTTGTCGGCCGCCGGGTAGGCGAATCGGACGTCGTCGAACTCCACCGACACCGGCCCGTCCGGCACCCGGCGCGGGTGGTCCGCTTCGGTGATCATCGGCTTGAGGTCGAGCACCTCGAAGACCCGCTCGAACGACACCAGCGCGGTCATCACGTCGACCCGCGCGTTGGCCAGCGCGGTGAGCGGCGAGTAGAGGCGCGTCAGCAGCAGGGCGAGCGAGACGACCGTGCCGGCGGCGAGGTGGCCGGTGAGGGCGAGGTAGCCGCCGAGGCCGTAGACGAGGGCCTGGGCGAGCGCCGACACCAGGGTCAGGCCGGTCATGAACCAGCGCGTCGCCATCGCCGTGCGGACGCCGATGTCGCGGACGCGCGCCGCCCGGTCACCGAACTCGGCCGTCTCGGCCTCCGGTCGGCCGAACAGCTTCACCAACGTCGCGCCCGGCGCGGAGAACCGCTCGGTCATCTGGGTGGTCATGCCCGCGTTCAGCGTGGACGCCTCGCGCTGCAGGTCCGCCATCCGGCTGCCCATGCGGCGCGCGGGGATCACGAACACCGGCAGCAGCACCAGGGCCAGCGCCGTGACCTGCCACGAAAGGGTGAACATCACGCCGAGCGAGAGGCCCAGTTGGATGACGTTCGTGACGACGCCGGACAACGTCGACGTGAACGCCCGCTGCGCGCCGATCACGTCGTTGTTCAGCCGGCTGACCAACGCGCCCGTGCGCGTGCGGGTGAAGAACGCGATGGGCATGCGCTGGACGTGCTCGTACACGGCCCGGCGCAGGTCGTGGATCAGCCCCTCCCCGATGCGCGCCGACTGCCACCGCTCGACCAACCCGAGCGCCGCGTCCACCACCGCGATGGCCGCGATCACCACCGCCAGCCAGACGACGACGGACACCTCCCGCCCGCCCACGATGGCGTCCACGACCCGCCCGGCGAGCACCGGCGTGCTCACCGCGAGCACCGCCGACACCACCGTGAGCAGCAGGAACGTGACCAACTTCGCCCGGTGCGGGCCGGCGAACCGCAGAACGCGCCGGAACGTGCCGCGCCGCACCGACGCCGGCGCGTCGGACGCCCGCATGGCGCTGCGCATCAATCCCCAAGAACCGTCCACGACAGACAGCAACGCCGGCGACCCACCCGACGTTCCCGCCGGCACCCGACACAGCCCAAACCGCAACCCCGTCGCTGCCTGGACGGATCACAGCCACCGACCCACGGCGGCCCCTGACCAGCGCGGGCACCAAGTCGCTGGCAGGTACGGGACCGGCCGCAGGCACTAGGCGGCCGCAGGCACCTGGCCGGCGAGGGGGATGCGAGTGGCGTTGGCCAACGCAGTCATCACCGGGCACAGTCGCCGGCACCACCGGGCACAGTCGCCGGGTGCAGTTACCGGGCGCGGGCCGAAGGTCCGTGGTGTCGCGGTGTCGGGGTGACCGTCAGCGTGGGGTCGCCGGCAACGTGGCGTGGCGGCGTAGGGGTGGTCGTCGGCGTGGCGGGGGTCGGCGTGGCGGGGTGGTTCGGGGCTCGGTCATATCAACCGATGTACGGGAACAGTGTTTCCGTACATTTTCGGCCCGATCTCACCCGATCGTGTCCGACCTGGGCCCGTCGTGCCTGGTCAGCTAGGCCGGGTCAGCTCTGGCCGCCGGCCAGGGCGGACAGTTCCGCCAACCGCCGCAGCTGGGCCTCGCGCTCGTGCCGCAGCTGCTCCTCCTCGGACGCGCCGTCCGCCGCCGACGCCATCAGCGCCAGCGTCTCGCGCACGGCACCGGGCATGGGGCGCAGCACTTGGGCGACCAGCTCGTCCACCGCCGCGTCCAACTCCTCCGCGGGCGCGACCGTGTTCGCCAAACCGATCCTCAGCGCCTCCTCGGCACCGACCCGCCGCCCGGTCAGGCAGATCTCAGCCGCGCGCGAATACCCGACCAGGCGCACCAGTGGCAACGTGCCGCCCAGGTCGGGCACCAGACCGAGGGAGGTCTCGGCCATGCAGAACTTGGCGTCGTCGGCGGCCACGCGGAAGTCGCACGCGAGGGCGAGCTGGAAACCCGCACCGATCGCGTGCCCGCGCACGGCGGCGATCGTCACCCGCGCCGGGTCGCGCAGCCAGCGGAAACCCTCCTGGAACTCCGCGATCAGCGCCGCACCGGCCTCGGGTCCCCGCCGGGTGATCTCCGGCAGACCCGGCTCCCCCTCCACCGGGGCGCCCGTGAACATGCGCCGGTCGAGCCCTGCGGAGAAGGCGCGACCGGACCCCCGGACGACCACGACGCGGACGTCCGGGCCCAGCTGCTCCCCGATCGTCCGCAACGCCACCCAGGTCGACGGCGTCTGTGCGTTGAGCACATCGGGACGGTCGAGCGTGATCGTCGCGCGTGGTCCGTCGACGACGAGCCGCACGCCTCCGCGTTCCAGCAGGCCGGCGTCGATGGTGGTCGGTGCCGACATGCGTGAACCTCCGGGTTTCGTCAGGCGTCGTCTCTCCTCGACACCATGTGGTTACCGGAGGGTAGCTTACTTCTTCTTCGTGCGGGTGGCGCCACCGCGACCGCGCAGCTGCACACCGGACTCGCTGAGCACCCGGTGCACGAAGCCGTAGGAGCGCCCGGTGGACTCGGCCAACGCCCGGATGCTCGCGCCCTTTTCGTACTTCTTCTTCAGGTCAGCGGCCAGCTTGTCCCGCGTGGCGCCGGTGATCCGGGCGCCCTTCTTCAGGTCAGCCACCTTGTCCCGCCTTCCGTAGACAGCAGGTCGGGCCTTGAAAGCCCCTGTCGTCGCAATGATCGAACACGAAGACCAAGAACGCCAGGTGATCAAGCGAAATGATCTGCGAGCGGTCGTGTGATCACACAGAGTCGATCAGTGCTCACTTTGGGGATTGAAGCGCGGAAACCGTTGGCTCAGGCCAACTGCACGAGCTCCAGGTACTCCTGGGACCAGTGATCCTCGGTTCCGTCCGGCAGCAGGATCACCCGCTCGGGCTCAAGCGCCTCGACCGCTCCCGGGTCGTGCGTGACCAGCACGACAGCACCCTCGTAGCGGCGCAGCGCGTCGAGCACCTGCTCGCGGCTGGCCGGGTCGAGGTTGTTGGTCGGCTCGTCGAGCAGCAGCACGTTGGCCGCGCTCGACACCAGACCGGCCAGCGCCAACCGGGTCTTCTCGCCACCCGACAGCGTGCCGGCGGGCTGTTCGAGCTGCTCACCGCTGAACAGGAACGTGCCCAGCAACGAGCGCAGCTGCTGTTCGGGCACGTCGGGAGCGGCGTGACGGGTGTTCTGCCACACCGTCGCCTCGTGGTCGAGCGTCTCGTGCTCCTGCGCGAAGTACCCGAGCTTGAGCCCGTGACCTGGGACGACCTCGCCGCTGTCGGGGCGCTCCATCGAGCCGATCAGCCGCAGCAGCGTGGTCTTGCCCGCGCCGTTCAGCCCGAGGATGACCACCCGCGACCCGCGGTCGATGGCCAGGTCGACGCCGCTGAAGACCTCCAGCGAGCCGTACGACTTGCTCAGGCCCTCGGCGGTCAGGGGCGTCTTGCCGCACGGGGCGGGCTGCGGGAAGCGGATCTTCGCGACCTTGTCCGCCTGGCGCGTGTCCTCCAGGCCGGACAGCAGCTTCTCGGCGCGGCGGGCCATGTTCTGCGCGGCGACGGCCTTGGTGGCCTTCGCGCGCATCTTGTCCGCCTGCGCCATGAGCGCGCCGGCCTTCTTCTCCGCGTTGGCGCGCTCGCGGCGGCGACGCTTCTCGTCGGCGGCACGCGCCTCGAGGTACTTCTTCCAGCCCATGTTGTAGATGTCGACCTCGCCGCGCGTCGCGTCGAGGAACCACACCTTGTTGACCACGTCGTCGAGCAGCTCGACGTCGTGGCTGATCACGACCAGGCCGCCCTCGTGGGACTTGAGGAACCCGCGCAGCCACGCGATCGAGTCCGCGTCGAGGTGGTTGGTCGGCTCGTCGATCAGCAGGATCGTGCTGGACTTCGTGCCCACGCCGCCCTCGGAGGCGGCGAACAGGATGCGGGCCAGCTCGACGCGGCGGCGTTGACCGCCGGACAGCGTGCGCAGCGGCTGGGCCAGCACCCGGTCGGCCAGGCCCAGGTTCGCGCAGATGCGGGCGGCTTCGCTCTCGGCCGCGTACCCGCCGAGGGCGGCGAACCGCTCTTCGAGGCGGCCGTACTTGCGGACGGCCGCCTGGAGCTCGGTGTCGTCCACCAGCTCGGCCATCGTGGACTGCATCTTCTCCATGTCGCGGAGCAGCTGGTCCAGGCCTCGCGCGGACAGCACGCGGTCCTTCGCGATGACCGACAGGTCGCCCTCGCGGGGGTCCTGCGGCAGGTAGCCCAGCTCGCCGGTGCGCCGGACCTCGCCCGCGTACGGCTGGCCCTCGCCCGCGAGGACGCGGAGGGAGGTGGTCTTGCCCGCGCCGTTGCGGCCGACGAGGCCGATGCGGTCGCCGGGCTGGACGCGGAGGGTGGCGTCGGACAGCAGGATGCGCGAACCCGCGCGCAACTCGAGATCGGTTGCGGTGATCAAGTTTTACTCCGTGGTGTGGTCGTGCGAGGTCAACGGCGCGGACTGGCGCGGGACCTACTCGATCAAGACGACCACGGTTCCAGTCTACGGGGTGGACGCCACCGGATTATCGAGGTGTGTCCACCGGCATAGATTGCCCGGTATGACTTCGGACTTCACGGGCAGGGCGGCCCTGGTCACGGGCGCCAGTCGGGGCATCGGCTACGGCATCGCGCTGGAGCTGCTGACGCGCGGCGCGTCGGTGACGATCACGGCGCGCAAGGCGGAAGCGGTCGCGGAGGCGGCGGCCACGTTGGCGTCAACGGCCGGCGTGTCACCCGATCGAGTATTGGCGGTGCCGGGGAACGCGGGTAACGCCGACGACCGGGCGAAGGCCGTCGAGTCGACCGTGGAGCGGTTCGGCCGGTTGGACGTGCTCGTGAACAACACCGGCATCAACCCCGTGTTCGGGGCCCTGGTGGACGCCGACCTGGACGCGGTGCGGAAGATCTTCGACGTCAACGTGGTCGCCGCGCTCGGGTTCGTGCAGTTGGCGTGGAAGGCGTGGATGCAGGAGCACGGCGGGGCGGTGGTGAACATCGCGTCGGTGGGCGGGCTGCGGTCGACCGGCGTGATCGGGGCGTACGGGGCGAGCAAGGCGGCGCTGATCCGGTTGACGGAGGAGCTGGCGTGGCAGCTCGGGCCGAAGGTGCGGGTGAACGCCGTCGCACCGGCCGTGGTGAAGACCCGCTTCGCGGAAGCGCTGTACACCGGGCGTGAGGAGGAGGCGGCGTCCGGCTACCCGATGAAGCGGCTCGGGACGCCGGAGGACGTCGCCCGGTTGGTCGCGTTCCTGGCTTCGGACGGCGCGGAGTGGATCACCGGCGAGACGGTCCGCGTGGACGGCGGCCTGCTGGCCACCGGCACCCTGGGGTAGGGCCGGTCCTTCCGGAGGCCTGGAAACCTTCCAATGGCGGGGCTCGCGACCTGGCGAGTCCCGCCATTGC
>NZ_JBFAAX010000126.1:0-14455 GCF_040639995.1 Actinosynnema sp. NPDC023658
GCCTGGCACCGCAACACGTGGCGGCGGGTCGACCGGATCGACGACCGCGTCCGGAACTACCTGTTCATCCCGGCCTGAGGTGGCGGAAGCGGGAGTGAGGCGGCGGAAGAGGCAGCGGCGGAAGAGGCAGTGAGGCGGCGGAAGAAGAGCGGCGGGAGAAGAACCGAGGGGGACTCGCAAGAGGACTCGTGAAAAGCGGAAGACCCCGGTCCCTGGGGGTGGACCGGGGTCTTCCTGTGGGCCGGTCTACGTGACGTAGACCTCAAGTTCGTAAACCGAGTATCCGTACCCCGTGGCCCGTTGGATACCCGTCATTCGTACGAATCGTGCCGCATCAGGTGGGAAGGACGCAAGGTCTCGGCCACCATCTCCTGCGGACGTCGTGTAGACCGTCCGCCAGGTGGTGCCGTCCGTGGACAGCTCTATGCGATATGCCTTGGCATAAGCCGCTTCCCACGAGACGACGACCCGGCCCACGGTGCGCGGCGCACCCAGGTCCACCTGCACCCACTGCGCGTCGGACCAGTCGCTGGCCCACCGGGTGTCCGCCTTGCCGTCCACGGCGTTGGACGGCGGCGACTGGTACCAGCCGCGCTCGTAGCTGCTGGCGGTGGCCGTGGCGCCCGCGGCGAGGTTGGCCAGGCTCGTCCCGCGCCGGGACGGGAACTGGACGACCTGCTGGTAGGTGGGCCGGTTCTGCCAGCTCACCTTGTCCTGCGTGATGCCGCCCATGGCGCGGTGGATGATGGTGTCCGCGCACCACTGGTCGCCCGCGGCGCACGAGTCGTCGCCCGGGTACACCTGCGCGGCCGGGACGGCGGCCGCGGCGCGCAGGCTGTCCAGGAGCACCTGGCGGCACGCCGTGACGTCGCCGTTGCCGCAGTAGCGGGCACCGAGAGCGCCGTCGACGCGGTCCCCGAGCACGGCCCGCAGGTCCTTGTCGACGTAGCTCCACCAGCCGTTCTGGAACGACGAGCCCTTGTGCGGCGCCGCGCCGTGCACGTCCGACGGCGGTTCGTCGACCTGGAGCGCGTTGGTGAGCTGCCCGTACAGCGCGTCGCCGAGACCGGGCTTGAACTGGGCCTCGACCAGGCGCGGCCACCACGCGTCCAGCACCCGGATCGCGTCGGCGTGCGCGTAGGTCCGGCTGCCGCGCGCGGTCTCCTTGCGCAGCGAGCCGGACCGCTGCCAGTCGCGCAGCCCGGTGACGACGGACGCCAGCGCCGGGTCGGTCACCGCCGCGGTGTCGATCACCCGCAGCAGGTCCGGCAGCACCTGCTCGGCACGCAGGTCCGCGACGGCGGCCTCGGCCATCGCCCGCGTCAACGAGGCCCGGGTGACCGGACCGCGCGCGATCAGCGCCCGCACCCGGTCGTCGAGCAGGTCGCCGCGGTGCACCGAGCCCATGCCGTAGCCGGACGCGGAGTAGTCCACGGCCTGCTTGTTGTTCCAGCTGACGTAGTAGTCCTGGTTGATCGAGTTCGGGTGCTGCGCGAACGGCGTGTAGGTCGCGGTGTTGTGGTCGGGGTTCCAGCCGTCCCACTCGTACGCGGCCTCGGCCTTCACCGGCAGGTGCGGGTCCACGGTGGCCTTGCGCACGGGGTTCGCGCCGGAGTTGAAGTACGCGGTGTCGCGGGAGTCGGCGTAGAACCAGTTGAACGCGTAGCCGACGTGCTCGGCGGCGCGCTGGAAGTCCGCGGCCGACTTGACCGCGTCGGGGTCGTTGAACTCCTGGAACCCGATGATCGAGTCCACTTCGTGCAGGTAGGTCGAGCGGAGGGACGCGTAGGCGACGAACTTGCCGTCCACCTTGGCGCGACTCTGCACGAGGCCGTACTTCGTGCGGTACATGACCAGCGTGTACGAGCCGGCGGGGGTCGGGTCCGCGACGCTGGGCTTCCAGGAGTTCTTGCGCTCCAGGCGTTCCATCGGCAGGCACTGGCCGTGGTAGCGGTAGTGCGCGGAGGTGGCGGTGGCCGGTGCGCCGGACGGCTCGCAGAGCTCGACGGCGTAGGTGTCGGTGATGTCCTGCCCGGCGGACGTCGCGCTCCACGAGTAGTCCACGCCGCGACCGAGCTGCACGTACATCGACACGCCGGCGAACGACACGCCGCGCGACCGCAGGCCCGGACCGTTCAGCTCCTGGAGCATGAGCAGCTGCGGGGCGAAGTAGCCGGTCTGCGGACCCCAGACGGCGACCGGGTTGCCGGTGTCGGTGTGCGCGCCGGACACGACCAGCGCGTTGGACATGCCGTGCTTCTTGGTCAGCAGGTCGCGCGGCAGCACGCCGTCGGCGAAGATGCCCGCCACGGCTTCGAGGCCGGCGGGGGTGCCCGGACTGGCCGCGTCCACTGTGGAGGTGGCGGCCGAGGTCTGGTCGAACACCATCGGCTCGGGGGTCACGACGCCGCCGTCGGGCAGCGCCACGCCCTGGGGTGAGGCCGGCGTCGTCCCGTACGGGAAGCGCTGGCCGTTGTGCAGGGTGAGCACCGCTTCGGGGTCGTTCTGCTCGCGGAACGAGCGCCACACCTGCTCCCCGACCGCGGCGCCGTACCGGTTCTGCGCGGCCAGCTTCACCAGCGCGTTCTGCACCTCGCCGCCACCGCCGGCGCCGAAGAGGCCGCCGACCACGGCGGCGATCGCGACCAGGTCGGTCGGCTGGAACGGCGTGATGTCGTTCCAGTTGGTGATCGCGTCGGCGTGCCCGGTCAGCACGTACTCGCCCGGGAACGTCCGGCTGTTCACGGAGGCGGTGATGTAGGCGTTGATGCCCGCGATGTAGTCCTTGACGTCCTGGAACGCCTGCGCGCCGCGCGGCCCCTGCGCCGCGACCTGGTCGATCTGCGCCTGGAGGTCGGCCTCGGTGTAGGGGATCTGGTTGTAGAAGCTCTGCTCCAGCGCGCGGTTGCCCTCCGCGCCGCCCGCGAACCCGGACAGCTGGCCGCGACCGAGGTGGCGGAACAGGTCCATCAGCCACAGCCGGTCCTGCGCGGCGGCGTAGCCCGCGCCGAACTCGGTGCCGGAGCGGGTGGTGCCGTAGATGTGCGGCATCCCGATGGCCTTGTCGCGGACGATGGTGACGTCCGCGCGCGGCTTGACCGTGCTCTCGACCTGGGCGGCGGGGACGCCGAAGGAGGCGTCGTTGAAGAACGCGCCGAGCTGGTCGTTGGTCAGGCCGCCGTAGCCGGAGGCCAGGGAGTCGTAGCGGCCGAGCTGGTCGGCCGAGTGCGCCGGGCGGGTGCCGAGCACCTGGTGGGCGAGGATGTCGGTGAGGGTCGCGTTGCCGTTCTGGCCGGGCGGCAGGATGTCGTTGCACTGGCCCAGGCAGTGGTCGTCCGGGGTGAACGCGCTGGTGGCGCTGCTGCTGGTGGTGCCGGTGGTGCCGGTGGTCGTGCCCGTCGGGTCGGCGGTGGCGGTGGGGGCGCTGATGGCTGGAACGGTGATGGCCGCCGCGGCGAGGAGGGCGACCACGGCTGGCGATCGGGTGGCTCTCCGCATGTCGCGAAGCTCCTTCCAAGCAGGGATCGTGTGACGCACGTTACTGGCCGTGCCGTTATTCGCGAAAGAGCTTCGCGTTTGAATTCGGGGAGGGGTGCGGGGGTGGAGGGGGTTCGGCCGTCCGGGTGTGAAGTCTTGACCTGTCGGTTGAGGATTGGGAAAACAGTTCACATGATGCGACGTCGATCGCTGCTGACCGGTCTGGCCGGTGCCGGGGTGCTGGTCGGCCTCGGCGCGTCCCCCGCCTCGGCCCTGAGCCCCGTGCTGCCCATCCGCAGTTGCGCCGACTGGGGCGCGCGACCGCCGTCGCAGCCGACGAGCGTGGTGTACGAGCGGCCGGTGCGGATCCTGATCCACCACACCGCCTCGCCGAACGTCACGGACTACTCGCAGGCGGCCGCGTACGCCAACGCGCGGTGGATCCAGGACCTGCACATGGACACCAACGGCTGGATCGACTCCGGCCAGCACTTCACCAACAGCCGCGGCGGGTTCCTCATGGAGGGCAGGCACGGCAGCCTGGCCGCCCTGCGCGCCGGCGACCGGGTGGTGGTGGGCGCGCACTGCCCCGGCCAGAACACCGCCGCCATCGGGATCGAGAACGAAGGCCTCTACATGGACGTGGAGCCGCCGAAGTTGCAGTGGGACTCGCTCGTCTCGTTCTGCGTCTACACGTGCGAGCAGTACGGCATCCCGCCCACTGGGATCTACGGCCACCGCGACTACCGCGACACCCTCTGCCCCGGCGACAAGCTCTACGCCCTGCTGCCGCGTCTGCGCCAGGAAGTCGCGCAGGTCCTGGGCTGACCCCGGGTATTTCCTGGCAACTGTGAACAGGGTGTTCCCGCCTCCTTCCGTGGTGAGATAACGGGGAATTAACGTCAGCTTGCGTGTTCGTGCACGAGGCTGGACGGGTACGAACACGAAACGCCAACGCGGGGAGGCGTCGTGATCAAGGTGATGCTGGCCGATGACGAAGACCTCGTCCGGTCCGGCCTTCGCATGATCCTCAGCAGCGCCGGCGACATGGAGGTCGTGGCCGAATGCGATGACGGGCACCTGGTGGCCGACCTGGCCCGCCGGCACCGCCCGCACGTCGTGCTGCTGGACATCCGGATGCGGTCGTCCGACGGGTTGATGGCGCTGCGCAGGCTGCGCGCCATTCCCGACCCGCCCAAGATCGCCATGCTGACCACGTTCGACGTGGACGAGTACGTGTCGGAAGCGCTGCGGCTGGGTGCGTCCGGGTTCCTGTTGAAGGACACCGAGCCCGAGCAGCTGGTGCGCGCGGTGCGCGACCTCGCGATGGGCGGTGCGGTGCTCGACCCCGGTGTGGCGGCCCGGGTGCTGGCCGCGGTGGCCGACGGTGAGCGCGCGGCCGAGCCGGCGCGGCGGTTGCTGGCGTCGCTGTCGGAGCGCGAGCGCGAGGTGCTGGTCCTGATCGGACAGGGGATGTCCAACGCCGAGATCGGTGGGACGTTGCACCTGTCGGAGGCGACCGTGAAGGGGTACGTGTCGTCGGTGCTGGGCAAGATCGGGGCGGTGAACCGGGTGCAGGCGGCGTTGGTGGCGTTCCGCGGCGGCCTGATCGCGTAGGCAAGGCCTTGTACCTGGGGTGAGATGGCCGGAACGCGGCGAGGTGCCCGGTAGCTGCTGAGCGACCAAGCGAAACCGCAGCACCGGAGAGCTCTCGGCGGGCGTGTTGACGGCGGGGCGGTTCGACTCGGTCGCTGCGGTGGGTTGTATTGCGGCCGCTATCGCCTGTAGGTCGCGAGCTGGGGCACCGCCCGCCGATGTGATGCCGGTAGTAGTCGATCGACGGCATCCGGTGGCGGATTCAGGCCGGCGCCGGCCGCATCGCTGGGCGGTCGAACGTGCACCCACCAGTCTTCGAGCTGAGAATTCCTCGCATCGTCACTTCAGGGTGGGCTTGACCACTGAGCAAGGCGTCTGGTGGCCCAGACGGGTATGCGCCTTCACACGTGCCTATGTGTTCTAGTACACTCATCTGCATGGGATCCGACGCAGACATCACGAAGATGCCTCTCCTTGAGGAGGACGACAAGCTCGCCCTCAAGGGCCTCGTGATCAACCGGCCTGCCGGGTTCCTGCTGTTCCGCGAGAACGAGCGGACCACCGAGACGTACCTGATCATCAAGGGGCACGTGAAGGTGACGTCGGGCGGTCCGGACCGCGTGATGGCCATCCGGGGCCCCGGCGAGGTCGTCGGTGAGATGTCCGCGCTCGATGGCCAGCCGCGTTCGACCGACGTGTGGGCGATGGAGGACATCCAGGTCAAGGTGATTCTGCAACGCGAGTGGATCGACTTCCTGTACAGCCGCCCCCGCGTCTTCCACGCCCTGGTGCAGATGTTGAGCGCTCGCTTGCGCGAAGCCACCACCAAGCAGTCCCAGGCGAGCTGGTTTGGCACCGAGCAGCGACTTGCGAAGGGGCTCGTCGAGCTGAGCATGAAACTGGGCATCGCCAGTGCGGACGGCATCGTCATCCGGGGTGTCTCCCAGCACGAACTCGCCGGTCTTATCGGGGCGAAGAAACGCGACTCCGTCTCACCGGTCATCCGCGTCTTTCGCGATCAAGGGTTGCTGAGCACAGGCCGCCAGTTGTTCGTCGTCCACGACCTGAACCGCATCAAAGAGATCGCCGAGGGCGGCGCGACGGCGCTCGAAGGCGCGAAGTGAGGGACCTGACATGCGATTGGCCGGAACGCTCATCGTCCTGGGGCTCGCGCTCCACGCGACTCCGGGGGTGCTCGGTATCCCCAGGTCGAAGGCTTTGCTGTGCGCCAGCACCGCCATCACGCTGGGCGGGATCGCCGGGTTGCTCGAGGCTTTACGGGCTCGGCGGCAGAGTGTCCGCAAGTCTGAAGGCTCTCGGTCGGCATGACCATCGACGAGACCACCGTGAGCGCACACGGAATGCCGGGCGGACTGGCGAACTACTCCATCGGTCAGACCGTTCACGGTGCCGCGCTGTTCATCGACGTCCGCAAGTCCTCGCAGATCGTCGACTTCGTGGAGCGCCACCACGGTCCTGGTGCGGCCACCTCGTTGTTCATGAACTTCATCGTGGGCGTGATGTCGACGATCGACGGCCCGGCGGTGTACGAGAGCGGTCCCAGCGGCGACGCCGTGCTCGCGCTGTTCGTCGGCGAAACTTGCGCTTCCGACGCCATCGATGCTGCCCTCCGAGCCATAGAGTTCCTGCGCACGGATTTCCTGAAGGCCAACCGGCACCACCTGACTTGCTTGGGCAACTGCGGAGTGCGCGAGTGCCCCACCCCGTTCGCGTTCCGGGTCGGGGCCGGGGTGGACAACGGGGCGGTGACGTCGGCTCGTGTCCACGTCGGCAAGCACGCCAGCGTGCAACTGGTCGGTGCGTGCATCAGCTTCGCGTCGAAGCTGAGCGGCGCGGCGCCACCGAACACCATCGCGGTTAGCACGGGAACGTTCCACCAGTTCCCCGCTTTGGCCAAGGACTACCGATGGGAGTCCCGGGAGATGGTGGTCGGGAACAACGAGCGGATGGTCATGCTCGTGGACCCGTCCGGGTAGGGGCGGTGACGGACATGTCGCTGGTGTTCATCAACTACCGCGGTTCCGACGAGCCGTGGGTTGCCAACTGGTTGTGCAGTGAGTTGGCTGAGCGGCTCGGATCGGATCAGGTCTTCCTGGACAACAGGTCGATCCCGTCCGGTGAGGACTACACGCGGGTGCTGCTGGACAGGGTGCGATCCAGTGTGGTCCTCGTGGCCGTCATCGGGTCGGACTGGCACTCGCCCGGACCCGGCGGCCGGCTGATCGACGACGACCGCGACTGGGTGCGCCGGGAGATCGCTACCGCGCTCGCCGCCGGCGTGCGCATACTACCCGTCCTGGTCGGCGATGTACCGGACCTCGTGTACGACGACCTGCCACCGGACATCCGCCAGTTGGCCAGGGTCCAGAGGCAGAGGATACGTCCTGGTGAAGCGCAGAGGGACCTCTCGCGCATCATGGCGGAGATCACCAGTATGGACGCCAGGTTGTCGGGGCGCGTGATGCGCACGAGCCGGGCCGAGATCGACCGCCTGGCCCGCAGCACCCTTCCTCTGCTGCAACAGCACTTCGGCAATCGCGGTCGCCTTGTCGACATCGCGTGGTCCCTGTTGCGACCCGACGAGGAACTCCGGTTCGTCGCACCGTGCCGGTTCTCCAGGCGAACCTCGGGTTCCGCTGTCGCCTTGGTCACGAATCGTCGGATCTGCATCGCCGACCTGGACGGTGAGCTGAAGATCCAGCAGGTGCTCACGTTCAGCGTCGGAGAGGTTGTGAACACCGAGGTCCGCCGACGTCGGCGCGGCGGCATCATCCCGACTGCCGACCTCCGCCTGTGCACGGAAACGGGTGATCGCGTCCTCATCAAGGATCTGCTGCGACCACAGGCGGAGGCACTCGTCGACGTAGTGAACAACCGCGACCAGGCTTAGTTGCCGGAGACGGCTTCGGGGACGACTAGTTGTGGTTCGACTTCGACGCGGTTGCGGCCGTGGCGCTTGGCTCGGTAGAGGGCCATGTCGGCGGCGGCGAAGAGTTGGTCCAGTTTGGCCGGTCCGGCGGCGACGCCGATGCTCACCGTCGGACGTCGGGCGGTGCCCAGGACGACGGTCCAGTCGTGGCCGTCCACGGCTGCACGGATGCGTTCCGCGACTGTCGGGCCGACCTCCATCGTGGTGCCGGCCGTGTCACCCAGCAGCACGACGAACTCGTCGCCGGCCCAGCGGGCGACGAGGTCGGCGGCACGGCACTCGCGGCGCAGGAGTTGGGCTATCTCGCGCAGGGTGGCGTCGCCCGCGGCGTGGCCCGCGTCGTCGTTCACGCCCTTGAAGCGGTCTACGTCGACCAGGACCAGCCAGGGGACGCGGCCGCGGGCGGCGGTGGTTTCCAGCAGGCCGGCGGCGGCGCGTTCCAGGCCCAGGCGGTTGGCCAGGCCGGTCAACGGGTCGCGCGCGGCGGCCTCCTGGGCGGCAACGGCGAGGCGTTGCGCTTGGACGGCGACGCGGCGTTGTTCGAGCGCTTGGCCGAGTCCTTCCTGGAGGGTCTCGGTGGCCGTGCGGCCGGCGGCGACCGAGCAGCGCAACGCCGTCGCCTCACCGACGTGGTCGCCCATCTCGGCGCAGATGTCGGCCAGGTCCAGGGAGAACCGGAGCAGCAGCGACGGGTCGTTGATGGACTCCGAGGCGGCGACGGCGCGGCTGGCCAGCGTGCGGGCGGGCACCAGGTCCCCCTGCTCGCGCCGGACCACCGCCAGCACCCAGTTCGACACGGCCATCGCCCACTTGTCGTTGGCCTCCAGTGCCTGCCGCAACGTCTCCCGCGCGTGCTCCTCGGCCTGCTCCAACTCCCCGACGCCGGCCAGCGAACGGCTGTACGCGGCGAGCAGGGCGCGCTTCATCTGGTCCTCCTCGGTCAGCTCCAGGCCTTCCTTGAGGTAGCCGCGGGCCTCTTCGAAGATCGCCGGCGCGTGCTCGGGGTCCGACGAGATGGCGCGGAAGTTCAGCGTGCCGCCGAGGCCCTGGAGGCAGTGGCCGAGGATCTCGGTGGCGGCGGGTGAGCGTTCGGCCGCCCGTCGCGCCACCTGGACGGAGAGGCGGAGCATGTCCACGGCCGCACGGCGGTTGCCGATGCCTTCCAGGAGGTAGGCGAGGGCGTGCATGGCCTGCGCGGCGGCCGGGTTGTCGCTGTGCTCGCCGTCGAGGTCGGTCCAGCCCTCGGCGGCCAGTTCGAGCGCGAGCGGGATGCGGCCGAGCCGCCAGGCCAGCTTCGCCCGGTTGACCAGGACGGCGGAGCGCTGCCAGCGGTCGATACCCGGGGGCACGCGGCTCAGCACCTGGTCGAACAGGGTGTTGGCCTCCGGCAGGCGGCCAGCGTTCAGCAACGCCTTGACCTCGAGGTCGAGTTGTGGGACCTGTCCGGCTACCAGCCGATCGCGCTGCTCCACTCGTGCTGACACTCCATTCCGACTCGGCGAGGCGGTACGGGGGTCCGCTCGCCGCCGGCACGGCTACCACAGGCTACCGGCCGGAACGCCGGGTGTACCGCTCCTCGTGCAGGACTTCATCAAGGGGCAACCGGTTGCGCCAGCCGTGCCGCTCCAGGTCGGGGGTGTCCGGCAGGCAGGCGACGGGTCCGACGCACAGCCAGGCCACCGGCCGCAGCGGCTGGGGGATGTCCAGCATCCGGCGCAGCACGTCCTCGCGGTAGAAGCTGACCCAGCCCACTCCCAGGCCCTCGGCGGTCGCGGCCAGCCACAGGTTCTGGATCGCCAGGCACACCGAGTACAGGCCGGCGTCCGCGATGGCGTGCCTGCCCAGGACGGCGGGCGAGCCGCGGTCGGGGTCGTAGGTGACGACCACGCCCAGCGTCGACTCCAGGATGCCCTCGACCTTGATCCGCGAGAACAGCTCGGACTGCCGGGCGTCCAGCTCGGAGGCGAAGACGCTGCGCTCGGCGTGGACGTGGTCGCGGAACGCGCGGCGGGTGTGCTCGTCGCGCACGACGATGAAGTCCCACGGCTGGGACAGGCCGACGCTGGGCGCGGCGTGCGCGGCGGTGAGCACCCGGCGCAGCACGTCGGGCGGGATCGGGGCGCCGGTGAACTCGCCCCTGGTGTCCCTCCGGCGGTGCAGGACGTCGTAGAAGCTCATCCGAGGATGGTGCCTCACGCGATCCGGTGAACCTGCCCCGCGAGGGGTGGTGTGCGTCTCAACCGGCCGTTGGAATGCCCGGTCATGGTCGGAACGGTGCACGGGTCCGCGCTCGGCTTCGCGGGCGGCGTGGTGGTGACGGTGGTGACGGCGAGCTGGCCGGTGTTCGCCCTGGTCCTGCTGGTGGTGGTCGTGGTCGTCGTCTCCTCGTGGACGACGGTGCTCGGCGCGGCGTTGACGGTGGTGCAGTGCTGGGGCCTGTACGGGAGCTTCGTCGTGGGTCACGGGGGTCACCTGGTGGCGGACTGGCCCGCGCTGGCGGTGCTGGCGGTGGCCGGGACGGCGTCGTTGAGCGGGGTGGTGCGGGCCGGCGTTTGACCTTCACCCTGGGGCAAGCCGCACGGTGGTGCAGGCCGGGCAGGAGGCCCGGCCGGGGGGAAGGGGCGGGACGTGGAGCTGTTGACCATCGGGGCGTTCGCGAGGGCATCGCGCCTGTCACCGAAGGCGCTGCGGCTCTACGACGAGCTGGGCCTGCTGACGCCGGCCCGGGTCGACCCGCTGTCGGGCTACCGGCTCTACGCGCCGGACCAGCTCGACCGGGCCCGCCTGGTGGCGTGGCTGCGCCGGCTGGGGATGCCGTTGGCGCGGATCCGCGTGGTGTGCGCGCTCGACCCGGGGGCCGCGGCCGCCGAGGTGCGCGCCTACTGGGCGCGGGTCGAGGCCGACACGGCGACCCGGCGCGGCCTCGCCTCCCTCCTGGTAGAGGAACTGGCTCGGGGACAGCTCCCCGGGAAGGACACCACTGTGGACCTCACCCTCAGGTACGCCGTCCGCTCCGACCGCGGCCTGGTCCGCGACTCGAACCAGGACGTGGGCTACGCGGGCGGGCGGTTGCTCGCGGTGGCCGACGGGTTCGGCGCCCGCGGCGAGCCGCTGAGCGCGATGGCGATCGACGCGCTCGCCCCGCTGGACACCGCCATCCCGGCGGGGGAGCTGCTCAACACGTTGGCGGACGCCGTGCACCGGGCCGGCGCGGCGGTGGGCGACTACCTGTCCGCCGTCCCCGGTGGCGGGTGCAGCGGCACGACGTTGACCGCGCTGGTGCTGTCCGGGTCGCGGCTGGGCCTGGTGCACGTCGGTGACGCGCGGGTGTACCTGCTGCGCGGCGGCCGGCTGTTCCGCATCACGCACGACCACACGGCGGTGCAGTCGCTGATCGCCGAGGGCAGGCTCACCGAGGAGGAGGCGCTGAGCCACCCGCAGCGCTCGCTGCTGGTGCGGGCGCTGCACGGCAGGGCGGTCGAGCCGGACCTGGCCCTGCACGACGCCCTGGCCGGCGACCGGTACCTGCTGTGCACGGACGGCCTGCACACCGTGGTGCCCGAGGCCGACGTGCTGGAGATGCTCAAGGCCGAGGCCGACCCGGAGGAGGCGACGACCAGGCTGGTCGGGCTGGCCAACGAGCGCGGCGGTCCGGACAACGTGGTGTGCGTGGTCGCGGACGTGGTCCCGGCCTAGGTCGCGGTGGCGAGCGGTCCCTGGGCCTCGCCGTCCGGGGACGCCCGCCACTGGTCGAACGGCCGGTCCAGCGACCAGTTCCGGCCGTCGTGGGTGAGGACCCGGTCCTCGCACGTCTCCAGGTTCGACAGCGACTCGAACAGCTCGATGCTCCACCCGAACAGGCGACGGCACAGCAGGCGGATCGTGAGGCCGTGCGACACGACCAGCGCGGTCGCCGGGTGGGCGGGCTCGCGCATCCGGGTCTCCAGGTCGGTCAGGAACGCGGCCAGCCGGTCGTCCACGTCCGCGCCGGACTCGCCGTTGGGCAGCCGGAAGAAGAAGTGCCCGAACGCGTGCCGCTGGTGCTTGAGCACCTCCTGCTGCACGGGGTCCTGGAGGTTGCCCCAGTCCTGCTCCCGCAACCGCGGCTCGGCCACCGTCCGCTCCACCTGGGCCCCGAGGTCGAGGTTGCGCAGGGTGGCCCTGGTCCGCACGTAGGGGCTGACGTACACGGCCACCGGGTCGCCACCGAGCAGCCGCTTGACCCGCGGTCCGGCGTCGCGGGCCTGCTGCTCGCCCAACGGGGTCAGCGGCAGGGCGTGGTCGGGCACGCGGCAGTAGGCCAGCTCGTCGACGTTGCCCAGGCTCTGCCCGTGGCGCAGCAGGATGATCCGCACCCCTCCATCGTGCCGGTGTTACATTCGCAGGCGAAACCGGACGGAAGGTGTCACATGCTCAAGTACGTCGCCCTGTACCGGAAACCGGCCGACGTCGAGGCGTTCGACGAGGCCTACTTCGCCTCCCACCTGCCCCTGGTCGAGCGGACGCCGGGCCTGCTGCGCGCCGAGGTCGCGAAGGTCTCGCGGGTCTTCGTCCCCGGTTTCCTCGGTGAGCATGAGCTGCACATCGTGGCCGAGATGTACTTCGAGTCCGCCGACGCCATGAAGGAGGCCTTTCAGTCGCCCGAGTGGCAGGCCGCGGGCGCGAACCTCATCGAGATCGGCGGCGTCGAGCTGGTGGCCATGTTCGCCGCGGAGGTCGTCACCCGATGATCTCCGTGGTGATCGGCGGCGGCACGATGGGCGCCGGTGTCGCCCACCTGTTCCTCGCCGGCGGGCACGAGGTGGTGCTGGTGGAGGCGGGCGCGGACCGGGCGTCGGCCGCGCGGCGGGCCGTGGAGGCGTCGCTGGCCAAGGCCGCGGACCGGGGCAGGCTGGACGGGGAGCCGGCCGGGCTGCTCGCCCGCCTGACGGTGGTGGAGCGGCTCGACGCGGGGGTCGGGCGGGACGCGGAGCTGGTGGTCGAGGCCGTGCCGGAGGACCTGGGGCTCAAGCGCCGGGTGCTGGGCGACGCGGCGGTGGCCTGCCCGGACGCGGTGCTGGCCTCGAACACGTCCTCGTTGTCGATCTCCGCGCTGGCCGAGGGGCTGCCCGGCGAGCGGGTGCTGGGCATGCACTTCTTCAACCCCGTGCCCGTGCAGCAGCTCGTCGAGCTGGTGCACCACGACGGGGTGGCCGCCGACGTGGTGGCCCGGGTCCGGGGGTGGGCCGAGGAGCTGGGCAAGACCGTGATCGAGGTGCGGGACGCGCCCGGGTTCGCCACGTCGCGGCTCGGTGTCGCGGTCGGCATGGAGGCGATCCGGATGCTGGAGGAGGGCGTCGCGAGCGCCGAGGACATCGACACCGGCATGAGGCTCGGCTACGGGTGGCCGATGGGTCCGCTGCGGCTGACCGACCTGGTCGGGCTGGACGTCCGGCTGGCCATCTCCGAGCACTTGGCGGCCGAGCTGGGACCGCGCTTCGCGCCGCCCGCCCTGCTGCGGGAGAAGGTCGCGGCGGGACACCTCGGTCGCAAGACCGGCCGGGGGTTCTTCACCTGGTAGGCAGGGTCCCGTGCGAATCCGCGAGTTGACCGGCGACGACGTCGGGCAGGCCGACCGGCTGCGCCGGGTGGCGTTCGGGAGCATCGAGGAGCCGTCGTTGCGGCCGGGGCGACGCGGGTTGGCCGCCGAGCTGGACGGCCGGGTCGCGGGCCTCCTCACGATCAGGGACTTCCACCAGTTCTACGGCGGTGCCACGGTGCCGTCGGGCGGCGTCGGCGGCGTGGCCGTCGAGCCCTCCGCGCGTGGTCGCGGGGTGGCCGGGGCGCTGCTGGACGCGGCGTTGCGGGACATGCGGGAGCGCGGCCAGCCGTTGTCCGTGCTCTACGCCACCACCCCCGCGGTGTACCGGTCGCGGGGGTGGGAGCGGGCCGGGGTGCTGGAGTGGCTGGACCTGCCCCTGGACCGGGTGCCGACCGGGGCGCGGATCGACGCCCGGCCGGCGGTCGAGGGCGACGTCCGGGCGCTGCACGCCTGCTACTGCGACGTCGCCTCCACGGTGGACGGGATGCTCGACCGGAGCCCGCCGGCCTTCGACCTGGCCGAGGTGCTGGAGCTCGACGTGGTGTCGGTGGTGCCCGGCCACGACGGCGAGGTGCGCGGGTACCTCGCGGCCGAACGCGGACCGCGCGGCCTCCGGGTGTACGACCTGGTCGGGCGGGACGCGGCGACGCAGCGCGCGCTGCTGGCGGAGCTGGGCAGCTGGGCGGCTGTGCTGGACCGGGCTTCGGTGCTGGTCACCGACCCGGCCATCACGGGACTGCTGACCGACCAGGCGATCGAGCACACCGTCACCACGTCCGCGTGGCTGCTGCGCGTGGTGGACCTGCCGGCGGCGGTCGCGGCCCGGGGCTGGCCGGCGGCGAAGTGGCTCA
>NZ_JBFAAX010000127.1:0-14437 GCF_040639995.1 Actinosynnema sp. NPDC023658
GCCTGGCACCGCAACACGTGGCGGCGGGTCGACCGGATCGACGACCGCGTCCGGAACTACCTGTTCATCCCGGCCTGAGGTGGCGGAAGCGGGAGGGCACCCGCGGCGGCTGGCGGTCGACGCGCAGGCCGATGACCAGGTCGCGGACCTTGCCGATGGACTCGCCGTCCGGCCCGAACACGGGCAGGCCGGCGAGCTGAGCGGCGAAGACCCGGTTCAAGGCGACCACGTGATCAGGTTAGTCCGCCGACCGCCCCACCGCTGCGTTCCACTGTGGACGACCAGGCCGCCCGTCACGGGCCGGACCGGAACGCGTGGCTGATCGCCTCGACGGCGTGGGCCATCCGGTCCCGGTCCCCGTCCAGGCACCACAGCCAGGTGTCGACCGCGCGGCAGAACGTCCAGGCGCGGGCCCGCTCGACGTCCAGCTCACCGATGTCGCACACCGCGGCGAACCGGTCGCGCAGGCCGCGTTCGCCGTCCATCTCCCGGAACCTGTTCCACAGCAACGGGATCACGGCGAACTCGGGGTCGCCGGACAGCGGTTTCGGGTCGATCATCACCCACGGCTCGCGCTCGCCGCGCAGCACGTTCTCGTAGTGCAGGTCCTGGTTGACGAGGGTGTGGCCGGCGTCGGCGGCGAGGTCGCGGCCCAGCTCCGCGGCCTGCCGGACGAGCCCGTCGGGCAGCGGACCGCCCAGGGCGTCGTTCTCCGCGACCAGGTCGGGCGCCTCGTGGCGGCGGAACTCCGGTCCGGCCGGGACGCGCAGGCGGCGCAGCAGCCCACCCGTGACGGCCAGCGCCTCCTCGATGGGCGCGTCGTCGAGCGACCGGGTGTGGTCGAGGCGTTCCAGCAGCAGCGCGCCGTGCTCGGCGTCGTGGTCCAGCAGCGCCACGACCCCCTCGCCGCGCCACGCCCGCAGTGCCGACGGCTCCTGGCGGGTCTCCTCGTCCAACCAGGTCAGCTTGAGCACGGCCGGGTGGCCGTCGGCCCGGCGCACCGGCAGCACGACGGCCACCGCACCGCTGAGCAGGTCGCCGTCCGGGGTGAGGCGCCAGCGGGCGCAGAACTTCGTGGCCAGGGCGGGCAGGGTGGCCCGCCACTCCAGCGCCTCCTCGCCCAGGATGGCGCCGAAGTCGTCGGGGACCGTGATCACGCGAGCTCCAGCCGGTAGACCGAGTGCCACTCCGGCCGGCCGTTGAGGCGGGCCGCCCGCAACGCCGCCGCCGACTCGTCGTCCAGCCGCGCGAGGCGGGCCGTCGCGGGCGCGTCCACCAGGTGGGAGTGCGTGGTGGGGGAGCGGACGGTCACCGTGCACGCGACGCCGTCGACCAGGCCCGGCACCTCCTGCTCCGTGCCGCCGACCGCCACCAGCACCGCGCCGTCCCGCCACAGCGCCCACACCAGCCGCGGCTCGTGGCCGTCGGGCCTCACCCAGATCGCCGCCGCCTTGCGCAGCGCGTTGTCCAGCACCTGCTCGATCTCCACCGGTTCAGCCTGCCACGTGCCTGTGAGCCGGGACTCACGAAATAGCGGGCGGTACGCGTGCGTGCCACCCTTCGCACGTCAGTAGTTACCGGCCGGTACGAGGAGGTACCCCAGTGGTCGACCAGCAGCGTCCCCGTCGCTCGTGTCTGGCCGTGCCCGGATCGAGCCAGAAGATGATCGACAAGGCCCGCACGCTGCCCGCGGACCAGGTGTTCCTCGACCTGGAGGACGCGTGCGCGCCGCTGGCCAAGCCGGACGCGCGCAAGACCATCGTGGCCTCGTTGAACGAGGGCGGCTGGGGTTCGAAGGCCCGCGTGGTCCGGGTCAACGACTGGACGACCGAGTGGACCTACCGCGACGTCACCGAGGTCGTCGAGGGCGCGGGCGCGAACCTCGACTGCGTCATGCTGCCCAAGGTGCAGACCGCGGAGCAGGTGCACGCGCTGGACCTGCTGCTCACCCAGATCGAGAAGACCATGGGCTACGAGATCGGCCGCATCGGCATCGAGGCGCAGATCGAGAACGCCCTGGGCCTGACCAACGTGAACGCGATCGCCACCGCCTCGCCGCGGGTGGAGACGATCATCTTCGGCCCGGCCGACTTCATGGCGTCGATCAACATGAAGTCGCTGGTCGTGGGCGAGCAGCCGCCCGGCTACGACGTCGGGGACGCCTACCACTACATCCTGATGCAGATCCTCATGGCCGCCCGCGCGCACGACAAGCAGGCCATCGACGGCCCGTACCTGCAGATCCGCGACGTCGAGGGGTTCAAGCGGGTGGCCGGCCGCTCGGCCGCGCTGGGCTTCGACGGCAAGTGGGTGCTGCACCCCGGCCAGATCGACGCGGCGAACGAGGTCTACAGCCCCAAGCAGGACGACTACGACCACGCCGAGAACATCCTCGACGCCTACGACTACTTCACGTCCGAGGCGGGCGGCAAGCGCGGCGCCGTGATGCTCGGTGACGAGATGATCGACGAGGCCTCCCGCAAGATGGCGCTGGTGATCTCGTCCAAGGGCCGTGCCGCCGGCATGTCCCGCACGAACGTGTGGTCGCCGCCGGAGGAGTGATTTCGCCGGACTCCCGGTCGGCGCGTGGCCGTAGAGTGATCGCGTGGCCGACCGGGAGCTGAAGTCGATCGACGTGGAGGGGTACGCCTCCATCCGCTCGGCCTCGGTGTCGCTCGGCCGGTTGAACGTCCTGATCGGCGCGAACGGCGCGGGCAAGAGCAACTTCGTGCGCGTGTTCGAGCTGCTCGGCCGGCTGGTCGAATCGGACCTGGGCTACTTCGTCGGCCTGAACGGCGGCGCGTCGGCGCTGCTCAACAGCGATCCCAGCACTGCCAGGTTGCGGGTGAACCTGGAGGCACCCCCCAACGGCTACGAAGCCGTGCTCGTGCCGGCGAGCAACGATGAACTGATCTTCGGGCGCGAAGAGATCCGCCGGTTGTCCCGGCCGTACCAGGTGGTGCCCAGTCGTGGCGGCAGGGAGACTCGGCTGCACGAGCTCACCGGCCTGGCGGGTGACGGTGTCGCGGCCGGCGTGGTCGACCTGCTGCGCGGCTGCCGGGTCTACCACTTCCACGACACCAGCCGGAACGCACCGGTCAAGCGGTTGGTGCCCACCGCGGACAACTTGGCGCTGCACAACGACGCGGGCAACCTCGCAGCCGTCCTCCTCGCGCTCTCCGACAGCGACGACAAGGCGCACCAGGCGGCCTACCGGCGGATCGTCGGCGTGATCCGACAGGTCGCGCCCTTCTTCCGGGACTTCGTCCTGCACCCCGAGAAGAACGACCGGCTCAGGCTCAGGTGGCGGCAGCAGGGCTCGGACACCGTGTTCTCCGCCGACCAGCTGTCCGACGGCACGCTCCGCTTCATCTGCCTGGCGACACTGCTGCTGCACCCGCGACTGCCGTCACTGGTGGTGCTGGACGAGCCGGAGCTCGGGCTGCACCCCTACGCCGTCGTGCAGTTGGCCGGTCTGCTGCGGCAGGCGTCCGCGCGCAGCCAGGTGCTCGTCGCCACCCAGTCGGTCACCCTGATGAACCAGTTCGACATCGACGACCTGATCGTGGTCGAGCGGGTCGACGGCGCCTCCACGTTCACCCGCCCGGATCGCGAGAGGCTCGCCGCGTGGTTGGACGAGTACTCGCTGGGCGAGCTGTGGGAGAAGAACCTGATCGGGGGCAGGCCGGGCGGGCAGACGTGACCGGTGGCTTCCGGCGGGTCCACCTGCTGGTCGAGGGGCAGACCGAGGAGGTCGTGGCCGACTCCGTCATCCGCCCCCACCTCGAAGGGCTCGGCTGGGTCACCAGCCTGTCGCTGATCAAGACGAAGAGGCCGGCGGCGGGTCCGTCGCACAAGGGCGGCATCACCGGCTGGCGGCAGGTCCAGCGGGACATCCGGCTGCTGCTGAACGACACCAGCTTCGACGTGCTCACCACGCTGTTCGACTACTACGCGTTCCCGGCGGACTGCCCCGGCATGGCCGACCGCCCGTCCGGCGACGTCTACCGGCAGGTCGAACACGTCGAGCGCTGCCTGGCGGCCGCGGTCGACGACCCGCGGTTCCGGCCCAACCTGGTGATCCACGAGCTCGAGGCCTGGGTGTTCGCCGCCGCGGACCAACTGGGCCAGCTCCTGGGACCGGAACTCGCCGGGCGGCTCCACGACGACGTTCGTGCCGCCGGCGGCCCCGAGTTGGTCAACGACGGACCTGCCACCGCGCCCTCGAAGCGCCTGCTCGACTACTGCCCGGGATACGTCAAGACGGTCGACGGTCCGCTGGCTGTCGAGGACCTGGGACTCACACCCCTGCGAGCGCGGTGCCCGCACCTGGACGCCTGGCTGCGGACCTTCGAGGAGTGACGTCCGGTGCCGGTGGGGTCACGGCCTGGTGACCCCGCCGGTGAGGATCGACACAAGCGGCGCTCGGGATTGGCGATCACGGGGTGCGGCGTGTGCATGGTGGTCGGCGTGTCCAGACACCGAACCCCTCGCCGGTGGCCCTTCCAGCGCCGCCGCGACGACCTGTTGGAGCGCAGCTTCCGGCGCTGTCCCGCCTGCGCCGAGGACGTGCACGTGTTCGCGGACGTGTGCCGGCACTGCGGTGGCGAACTGGAGCTGCGCGCGTCCTGACCGGCTCCGCACGGGCTGTTTCGGTTCAGCGCGTGGTGCAGAGCACTCTTGTGGCGCGAACGGCCGTTAACCGGTCCATACTCGCCGGTAACCCGAGTGCTACGAAGGGAAACGCGATGGCTCGCCTGGCCCGGACCGCAGGACTGACCGACGTCCAGGAGGAGATCCTCTCGACCGTCCGCACCTTCGTGGACAAGGAGATCATCCCGCACGCCCAGGCGCTGGAGCACGGCGACACCTACCCCGCCGACATCGTCGAGGGCATGAAGGAGATGGGCCTGTTCGGGCTCACCATCCCCGAGGAGTTCGGCGGGCTGGGCGAGTCGCTGCTCACCTACGCCCTGGTGGTCGAGCAGATCGCGCGCGGCTGGATGTCGGTGTCCGGTGTGATCAACACCCACTTCATCGTCGCGCACATGCTCAAGCAGCACGGCACGCCCGAGCAGCAGCGGAAGTACCTGCCGCGGATGGCGACCGGCGAGGTGCGCGGCTCGTTCTCCATGTCCGAGCCGGAGCTCGGCTCCGACGTCGCGGCGATCCGCACGCGCGCCGTGCGCGAGGGCGACGACTTCGTCGTGAACGGCCAGAAGATGTGGCTGACCAACGGCGGCACGTCCAACCTCACCGCCGTGCTGGTGAAGACCGACGAGGGCGCCGAGAAGGCGCACCGGAACCTCACCACGTTCCTGGTGGAGAAGCCCGAGGGCTACGGCGAGGTCGCGCCCGGCCTCACCATCCCCGGCAAGATCGACAAGATGGGGTACAAGGGCGTCGACACCACCGAGATGGTGTTCGACGGCTTCCGGATCCCGGCGGAGCAGGTGCTCGGCGGCCGGACCGGCCGGGGGTTCCGGCACATGATGGACGGCGTCGAGGTCGGCCGGGTCAACGTGGCGGCGCGGGCGTGCGGCATCGCGCTGCGGTCCTTCGAGCTGGCCATCGAGTACGCGCAGCAGCGCAAGACGTTCGGCAAGCCCATCGCGGAGCACCAGGCCATCGCGTTCAAGCTGGCCGAGATGGCGACCAAGGTCGAGGCCGCCCACCTGATGATGGTCAACGCGGCCCGGCTCAAGGACTCCGGCGCGCGCAACGACGTCGAGGCGGGCATGGCCAAGCTCATCGCCTCCGAGTACTGCGCCGAGGTGACGCAGGAGGCGTTCCGCATCCACGGCGGCTACGGCTACTCCAAGGAGTACGAGATCGAGCGCCTGATGCGCGAGGCCCCGTTCCTGCTGATCGGGGAGGGCACCAGCGAGATCCAGAAGACCATCATCAGCCGCGGCCTCCTGCGCGACTACCAGTCCCGCGGCTGACCGGCGGGTACACCCGTCCGGGCGGGTCGTCCGGGCGGGCCGTCCCGGGGCGCGGCCCCGGCGCACATCACGTTCGCGTCAGTTTCCGGTCCACCCGTTTCGCGCGGGTCGCCCGGTATTGGCAGGATGGGGTGATCAGCACCGCGAAGAGGTGGTCACCGTGACGAGTTCCTTCTCCGGCCAGAACCGACCCGGGGTGCCTCCCCGCCTGCCCACCCCGCCCACCGGCTGGCCCATCGGGTCGTACGGCACGTACGAGGAGGCCCAGCGGGCGGTCGACTTCCTGGCCGACGGCGAGTTCCCCGTCCAGGAGGTGACGATCGTCGGCGTCGACCTCATGCTGGTCGAACGGGTCACCGGTCGCCTCACCTGGGGCCGCGTGCTGGGCACCGGCGCGGCCTCGGGCGCCTGGTTCGGCCTGTTCGTCGGCGTCCTGCTCAGCCTGTTCAACACCAGTCCCGGCACGAGCCTCGGCCCCATCGTCGCCGGTCTGGTGGTCGGCATCGCCTTCGGCCTCATCTTCGCCGCCGTCGGCTACGGCTCGGCGCGCGGCAAGCGCGACTTCCAGAGCGCCAGCCAGCTCGTCGCGGGCCGTTACGACGTCCTGTGCCAACCGCGTTCCGCCGAACGCGGGCGCGACCTGCTCGCCAAGCTCGCCCTCCGACCCTCGGATGCGGGCAAAACGGGCAAAGACTGAGGTTTGACGGCACCCCTTCCCGGGTAACGCGGTTCCGGGCCCCGGTGGTTTGCGGCACCTGATCGCCGGGCTTACGTTCGTTCCACCGGTCGACCCGGTCGACCGGTGGGCACGACGAGGTGCCGGGCGTCGCGGTCTGGCTCCTCCGTTGTCGGGAAGGAGGCAGGACCGATGAGGGGCAAGGGTCATCGGTTGGCCGCAGCGGGGGGCGCCGCGCTGATCGCGTCGTCCGTGCTGGCGGGCTGTGGTTCGGGTGACGGCGGGATCACCATCAACGTCTACAAGTACCCGCAGCAGAACTTCCAGAAGATCGTCGACAAGTGCAACGCGCAGGCCGACGGCTACCGGATCGAGTACCACAAGCTGCCGCGCGAGGCGGACGGCCAGCGCGAGCAGATGGTCCGCAGGCTCGCCGCCGGCGACACGGGCATGGACGTGCTCGCCCTCGACGTCACCTGGACCGCGGAGCTGGCCGAGGCGGGCTGGATCAAGGAGTTCACCGGCGAGGCCAAGTCGCGGGTCGAGGACGGCACGCTGGAGACGCCGCTGGAGACCGCCCGCTATGAGGGCAGGCTGTACGGGGCGCCGGACAACACGAACGTGCAGCTCCTCTGGTACCGCGGCGACCTGGTGCCGACACCGCCGAAGACCTGGCACGAGATGATCGAGATGGGTTCCCGGTTGCAGAACGACGGCGACGACCGGACCCCCGGCCTCGTCGCCGCCCAGGGCAAGCAGTACGAGGGCCTCGTCGTCCTCTACAACACCCTGGTCAACTCCACGGGCGGGCGGATCCTCGACGAGAGCGGCACCAAGGCCGTCGTGGACGACGGCGCGGTCAAGGCCCTGGAGGTGCTGGAGGAGTTCGCCGACTCCGACGTCGTCGACCCGTCGTTCTCCAACGCCGTCGAGGACGACGCCCGCCTGTCCATGGAGAACGGCAAGGCCGCGTTCCAGCTGAACTGGCCCTACGTCTACGCCGCCGCGCAGGCCAAGCCGGACCTCGCGAAGAACCTCAAGTGGGCGCCCTACCCGTCGGTCGACGGCGGCGCCGCGAAGGTCACCGTCGGCGGCATCAACTACGGCGTCAGCGCCTTCACCGAGCACGCCGAGGAGTCGTTCGACGCGGTGCTGTGCCTGCGCAGCGCGGAGAACCAGAAGTTCGCCGCCATCAACGACGGCGTGCCGCCCACCATCGAGTCCGTCTACGAGGACCCGGAGATGGCCGAGCCTTACCCGATGAAGGAAGCGATCCTGGAGACGCTGAAGAACGCGAGCTCCCGCCCGGTGACGCCCGCGTACCAGAACGTCTCCACCGTCATCTCCACGATCCTGTCGCCCCCGGCGGACATCGACCCCCGGGGCACGGCCGACCGGCTGCGCACGGGGTTGCAGGACGCGCTCGACTCGAAGGGGGTGCTGCCGTGAGCCACGCGGTGGACCGCACCGGACCGGCCGCCACCCCCGGTGAGCCGACGCCGTCACCGAAGGCCAGGGCCGCGCTGAGCGAGGGCAAGAAGGCCGAACGGCGGCTCGGCCTGCTGCTGTGCGCGCCCGCGATCGTCATCATGGCCGCGGTCGCCGGCTGGCCGATCCTGTACTCGCTGTGGCTGTCGCTCCAGCGCTACGACCTGAAGTTCCCCGATCGGACCGAGTTCGTCGGCCTCGACAACTACGTCACCGTGCTCACCAACCCCTATTGGTGGAACGCCATGTGGGTGACGGTGCTCATCACGGTGGTGTCGGTCGCGGTCGAGCTGGTGCTGGGCATGGCGCTGGCCCTGATCATGCACCGCACCCTCGTCGGCCGGGGCATCGTGCGCACGTCCACGCTCATCCCGTACGGCATCGTCACGGTCGTGGCCGCCTTCTCCTGGCGCTACGCGTGGACGCCCGGCACCGGCTACCTGGCCGAGACGATCGCGGGCGGCGAGCCGGTGCTCACCCAGAAGATCCCGGCGATCATGGTCGTGACGCTGGCCGAGATCTGGAAGACCACGCCGTTCATGGCGCTGCTGCTCATGGCGGGCCTGGCGCTGGTGCCGGACGACCTGCTCAAGGCCGCCGCGATGGACGGCGCGTCCGCCTGGCAGCGGTTCACCAAGGTGATGGTGCCGGTGATGAAGCCCGCGATCCTGGTCGCGCTGCTGTTCCGCACCCTCGACGCGTTCCGCATCTTCGACAACCTGTTCGTGCTCACGGCCGGCTCGCAGGGCACCTCGTCGGTGTCGATGCTGACCTACAACAACCTGATCAAGGGCCTGAACCTGGGCATCGGCTCCACCATGTCGGTGCTCATCTTCGTCGCGGTGGCGATCATCGCGTTCGTGTTCGTGAAGCTGTTCGGCACCGCCGCACCCGGCGGCGACGGGGGGAGGCGCTGATGTCGGGCATCGGCGGGGCCGTGACGGGAGCCCGCAAGGCGCGCTGGACCGTCCTCAACGTGCTGGTGGTGGCGTACGCGCTGGTGCCGGTGCTGTGGATCGTGTCGCTGTCGTTCAAGACCAAGGAGACCCTCGGCGACGGCAAGTTCATCCCGCGCCGGTGGACGTTCGAGAACTACCGGTCGATCTTCTCCACCACCGAGTTCGTGCGCGCGCTGGTGAACTCGATCGGCATCGCCCTGATCGCCACGGCCGTCGCGGTCGTGTTCGGCACGATGGCGGCCTACGCGATCGCCCGCCTCGACTTCCCCGGCAAGCGGCTGCTGGTCGGGGTGTCGCTGCTGATCGCGATGTTCCCGCAGATCTCCCTGGTGTCGCCGCTGTTCGAGATCGAGCGGTCCCTCGGGCTGTTCGACACCTGGCCCGGCCTGATCCTGCCCTACATCACGTTCGCGCTGCCGCTGGCGATCTACACGCTGTCGGCGTTCTTCCGGGAGATCCCCTGGGAGCTGGAGAAGGCCGCGAAGATGGACGGCGCGACGCCCGGCCAGGCGTTCCGCCGGGTCATCGCGCCGCTGGCCGCGCCCGGCGTGTTCACCACCGCGATCCTGGTGTTCATCTTCTGCTGGAACGACTTCCTGTTCGCCATCTCGCTGACCTCCACCGAGAGGTCCCGCACGGTGCCGGTCGCGCTGTCGTTCTTCACCGGCGGCTCGCAGTTCGAGGACCCGACCGGGTCGATCGCCGCCGCCGCGGTGGTGATCACCATCCCGATCATCCTGTTCGTGTTGTTCTTCCAGCGTCGGATCGTCGCCGGGTTGACCTCCGGCGCCGTCAAGGGGTGAAGCAATGGCCGAGATCGTTCTGGACAGCGTGACCAAGCAGTACCCCGACGGCGCGGTGGCCGTGCGGGACGTGGACATCGACATCGCGGACGGCGAGTTCATCATCCTGGTCGGCCCGTCCGGCTGCGGGAAGTCCACGACCCTCAACATGATCGCGGGCCTGGAGGACATCACGTCCGGCGAGCTGCGCATCGGCGGCGAACGGGTCAACGAGCGCGCGCCCAAGGACCGCGACATCGCCGTGGTGTTCCAGTCCTACGCCCTCTACCCGCACATGACGGTGAAGGAGAACATGGCCTTCCCGCTGCGGCTGGCCAAGGTGGACGACGCGACGGTCGAGAAGAAGGTCCGCGACGCGGCCGAGATCCTCGACCTGACCCAGCACCTGGACCGCAAGCCGTCCAACCTGTCCGGCGGGCAGCGGCAGCGGGTCGCGATGGGGCGCGCGATCGTGCGCAGCCCGAAGGCGTTCCTGATGGACGAGCCGCTGTCCAACCTGGACGCCAAGCTGCGCGTGCAGATGCGCACGTCGGTGTCGCGGCTGCAGAAGCAGCTCGGGACGACCACCGTGTACGTCACGCACGACCAGACCGAGGCGATGACCCTCGGGGACCGGGTCGTGGTGATGCGGGGCGGCGCGGTGCAGCAGGTCGGCGCACCCCAGTTCCTCTACGACAACCCGGCCAACCTGTTCGTCGCCGGGTTCATCGGCTCGCCCGCGATGAACTTCGTGCCGGCCGCGCTGGAGAACGGCGTGCTGCGGTCGGCGCTGGGCGACGTGCCGCTCACCGACCGGGTGCGCGCGCTGCTCGAAGGCGCCGAAGCGCCCCGCGAGGTGATCATGGGGCTGCGGCCCGAGCACTTCGAGGACGCCCGGCTGGTGGACGACGCGGTCCGCGCGAAGGGCGCCACGTTCACCAACCACGTGGACGTGCTGGAGTCGATGGGCTCGGACAAGTTCGCCTACTTCAGCCTCCAGGGCGAACAGGCGACCTCGGCGGAGCTGGCCGAGCTCGCCGCCGACGCGGGCGCGGCCGAGGTGCCCGGCGGCGGCGTGTCGCTGGTCGCCCGCATCGCCGCCACGTCCACCGCGGTGGAGGGCGAACCGGCCGAGATCTGGTTCGACGCGGACAAGGTGCAGCTGTTCGACCCGGCCGGGGGCCGCAACCTCACCTACCGGGGCTGAGCGCACCCGCCGAAGGCCGCTCCCGTTCCGGCGGGGGCGGCTTTTCACGTTTTACCCGCGAGCCCAACGGCGCTCCACCGGAGGCCACGGGAAGCTGCCGACCAGCCCGGACCATCAGCGGGGACGAACTCCGTGGGCCATTCAGCGCAGCAAACACGCACCTCGTCGCAATTGTCGCGCTGCGCCTGTTGCCGATCCCCACGCTGGTCGAAGGCGGGAACGACTCCGGCCGTAAAGCGCCGGAGCAGGGGAGCCCACCGAGCACAGAGAAGAGCGCGAGATGGGGATTCTTGACGGCAAAGCAGTCGTGATCACCGGGGCGGGACGAGGGTTGGGCGAGGCCTACGCGATGCACGCCGCGCAGGCCGGTGCGTCGGTCGTGGTCAACGACATCGACGCTGACCAGGCCGAACAGGTTGCCGAGCATATCCGGGCGTACGGCGGGCGCGCGGTGGCGAGCACGCACACGGTGACCGATCCCAGCGAGGCGGAGAAGATCGTCGGAATGTGCCTGGCGGAGTACGGCCGGGTCGACGGCCTGGTCAACAACGCCGGGCTGAACTACGAGACCGCGCCGTGGGAGGACGAACCGGAATCGATCCGGCAGATCGTGGAGGTGAACCTCCTGGGTGTCATATTCACCGGAATGGCCGCGATGCGCGCGATGCGCGAGCAGGGCTCCGGATCGATCGTCAACATTTCGTCAGGCGCGTTTCTCGGGCAGCGCAGACTCGCCGCCTACTCGGCCACCAAAGGGGCGGTGGCGTCGCTCAGCTCTTCGTGGGCCCTCGACCTGGAGGACGAGGGCATCCGGGTCAACGCGGTCTGCCCGGTCGCCCACACCCGGATGGTGTGGAAGTCGGAGCGGTCGCTGCGGGCCATCCCGGCCGACCGGACCCCCGGCAAGGTCGCGCCGCTCGTGCTCTTCCTGCTCAGCGACGCGGCGCGCGGCATCACCGGCCAGATCGTCCGGTGCAACGGCCGGCAGCTGCACCTCGTCGGCCACCCGTACTTCAAGCAGCCGATCCTGGAGAGCGACACCTGGGACACCGCGTCGGTGAAGCGGGCGTTCGACGGCGTCCTCCAGGCGCACCTCGAACCGTTCGGCCTGGAGAAGCGGATGCCGCCGCGGCTGCGCGAGCTGGTGGACCCCGTCCGCACGGCCTGAGCAGAACGGGGAAGTGCCTTCCGAGCCGGCACTTCCCCGCTCGTCGCCGAGGTTCACCTGTTTGCCGATCCCTGAATCGTGCCTTCCCCGTCCACCACCCCTTCGGGTGATCGCCTGGTGGTCGGACGTGCCTGTCACGATGCTGGACATGGGCGCGCGCACACCTCGGGTCACGGACTGGCGGCTGGTCGTGCAGTCGCGGCTGGACCGCGTCCGCGCCGACCTCGCCGCGCTCGGGGCACCGGACCCGCTCGACCCGGAGAGCACCCAGTGGCGGGCGGTGGCCGAGCAGGAGGCCGCCGTCGTGGAGGACATGATCACCCGCACCGAGTCGCGGTGGCGTGCGGTGGCGTCGTGGTGGTCCGGCTGGCACATCGAACGGGCCTGGCGGTCGCTGCACGAGGCCGAGATCGCGGTCGTGGCCGCGGGCAACGGGTTCCTCGGCCGGATGCCCGGCCTCAAGGCCCGGGTCGCGGAGAACCTCGACGAGCACGACCCGCGCCGCGTCGCGCTGGAGGAGATGAGGCCCGGCGAGTACCCCCTCGCCATCGAACGGGAACTGGTCGTCGACGCGCTGCGGGCGGCGTTCGACGCCTCCGACTTCGCCCACGCCGGGTCCAGGGCGCTGCGCAACAAGCTCATCGCCACGTCCGTGGTGCTGTTCGTGGTCAACACCGCGTTCGGCGTCGTCGGCCTGGTCGAACCGGGCCTGATCCCGATGTGCGTCGGCTCGGAGAAGCTGCCGACGGTGTGCCCGTCGGGCAAGGCCGCGGCCGGGACGGACCTGTGGCTGATCCAGGTCCTCGGCGCGTTCGGCGCGGTGCTGTCGGCGGTCGTCCTGCTCCTGCGGCGACGCCCGAGCCTCTCGCCGTACGTGATGGTCGGCTACCAGGCGCTGATCAAGGTGCTGCTGGGCGCGGCGCTCGCGGTGGTCGGCATCCTGGCGCTCGGCGCAGGGGTGACCACCGGCCTCATCGGCGTCGCGTCGCAGGCCGCCCTGCTGCTCTGGGCCGTCATCCTCGGGTACGGCCAGCAGGTCGCCACGCGCCTGCTGGACAGCTACACGGACCGCGTGATGGACCGCGCCCGACCGCTGCCCAAGCTCGACGCCCAGCGCTAGCCGCGGCTCACCGGCGTTCCCGCAACGCCGAGATGACCTCGGGGTCCCACCGGTGCGTGCGGATCAGCCGGTAGCGCTCGGCCGCGACCCACAGGTAGGCCTCGGTCTCGGTGCGGTCGCCCACCAGGTCCGCCTGCCGCAGCATCCCCACCACCGGCTGGTACTCCTCGTCGAACCAGCGCCGGGCGACCGCGACCCGGTCCAGGAACGCGCCCTCGTCCTGCATCAGCCGGAACCCCCACGCCTCCACGTGCTCGCCCAGCTCGGCGTACTCCCACGGGTCCGACAGCAGCACGGCCGCCCGCGCCTGCCCGTCCAGCGGCACGCGTTCCAGGAACAACCGCCGGTAGTCCTTCACGATCAGGTCGCCCCGGTGCCGGATGCCCTGCGCCGCGACCCGCGTCACGACTTCCGTCACGTAGGCCTCGACCACCTCCAGCCCCAGCGCGTGCGCCACCGACACCCGGTGGTGCCCGTCCTCGACGAAGTGCAGGTCACCCACCCGGTACACGTCGATCGGCGGCACCGCCTCGCCGCGCCGCTGCGCCAGCGCCAACCGCTGCCACCGCTCCCGCACCCGCGCCGAGGTCGGCCGGAACCGGCGGTCGAAGTCGCGGGTCCGGTCCACGCTGCCGACCACCGAGTCCAGGCGGATCACCCGCAGCCCCAGCCGCCGTTCGCCGAGCTGCCCCAGCGACTCCACCACCTCGTGGAACGGCAGCACGATGTTCACGTCGTCCGGCTCGCGGCGCAGCCAGGCCGCCAGCCGCGACATCACCTGGCGGCGGCGGGCGCGCAGGAAGTCGTTCTCCGCGTCGGCCTGCGGGAAACCGGTGTCACGGCGCACGGCGCTCCTCCTGTCACGGCACCCGGGACGGGATGTCCACCACCTTGAAGCCCACCACGTTCACCACGCGGGTCGTGCCGAGCACGCGGTCCGGCCTGACCTCACCGTGCGGGTGGACGTGGCCGTGCAGCAGGAGCGGGGGCCGCAGCCGCCGCACGGCGTCGTGCAGGCACGCGAACCCGCGGTGCGGCGGGTCCGGCCCGTCACCGCAGCCCAGCGGCGGCGAGTGGGTGAGCAGCACGTCG
>NZ_JBFAAX010000128.1:0-14388 GCF_040639995.1 Actinosynnema sp. NPDC023658
GCTACGGCTACCGCACCGCCCGCGAGCAGGACGCCCGCACCGATGCCGGTGGCGCGTCCGAGCCCGTCCTGGCCGGTAGCCCCGGGCGCGACCGGGTCCACCACGTCCTCGTCCACGGGCACCCCAGTGCCCATCTGCTCGAAGGCCGGCTCCCCGGTGCCCGGTTCTCCGATGCCCGGCTCTTCAGCACCAGGCTGCTCGGGACCCGGTTCTGCGGCACCCGGTTCTCCGGCGCCAGGCTGATCGAAAGTCGGCTCCCCGACGCCGGGTTCTTCGGCACCAGGCTGCTCGGAATCCGGTTTCTCGGTGGGAAACACCGCGAAAGCGGGAACTTCGGGAGCGGGAGAGTCGGAAGTGGGTTGTTCCGGCGTCGGCTCTCCGGTTCCCTGCCCGGATTCCGGCCACACCCCCTCCCCGGTGTCCTCAACCTTCTCCTCCGACTCCCCCTCCTCCGCACCACCCAGACCATCCCCACCCACCAACCGATTCAACCCGGCCTCGAAACCCCCCGTGAACGCACCACTCACCACCCCCATCCACACATCCTCCAAACCCTGCCCCGTCGCCCCCGCCATGATCACGCCCGCCCCACCCTCACCCGCACCCTCCACACCAGCCGCGAAAAACGGACTGCCCACCGAATCCGGCGCCACCTTCCGACCCAACAAATAACCCCCACCGATCAACCCACCAGCCAACCCACCACCCGCACCCGACAACAACGTGCTCGCGACATCCCACTCCTCCCGATTCCGCTCCCAGAACTGCGCCAACTGCGCCAACGCATCCTGCGCCATCTCCCCCGCGGCCTCCTCCAACGCCTGCCGCAACAACTGCACAGACCAGTTCAACCGCTCCAGAACCCGCCCCACCGCCAACCGGCCGCACGCCACGATCTGCGGCACCCAACCCGCCGTGAAAGGACTCGCCGCAGCCCACAACACCATCTGACCGAAAAAAGCCAACTCGATCACGATCGAATACTCCGCGTGCTCCACCTGCAACGCCAGAGCATGCAAACCCCGCGACTGCTCCCCCGCCACCACCACCAAACGCGGAACCACCCCACCCAAACCATCCACATAACCACGAAAAGCACGCCCGACCGCCTCACCAACACCCCCCTCCACCACACCCGACAACCCCGCCACACCACCGGCCGCCCCCGCCAACCCAACCGACAGCGCCGCCCAACCCCGCGCCAACTCATAAGCCTCGGCCGAACTGATCCGCGGAATCTCCTGCCCCGCCAACAAGATCATGCCGATATCGCCGACCAACGACGGATCAAGATCAACAGGCATCGCGAGGAATCCCGTCAGGCCGGCGGACCGCACGATCCCGTGCCGCGAGGGGACGCTGGACCACCCCGGCCCGGCGCTCGAACGCGTTCACCACCGCACACCCACTGGCGCGGCGGTCCCGGCGCCGCGACAGCGCACCCGACCGCCGGGTGTACGGAGTGGACACGGTGCGCCTTCCTGTCGACGAGGGGTCGACAACAGTGCAGCGGGCGGGGGGGGGGGCGGCCCAAACTCCGGGCCCCCCGCGGGCGCCCGGGCGGTTAGGGGCGGCGGCGTGAGGGACCCGCCCCCCCCCGCCCCGGGGGGGGCGGCCCGGGGGCGGGGGGCGCCCCCCCCCCCCGGGCTCGTACTACCCCGGTACCACCCCGGACGTGGCTCCGCGGTGTGACGACCCGGGCCCGGTCGCACGCCTAGCGTCCCCGCCATGACGACACTCGCCGCACGGTTCGGCCTCCACCCGCGCCCCGGCACCGGCCGCGCCCTCGCCGCAGTGGTGCCCGTGGTGCTCGCCGCCTACCTCGCGGTGCGCGGCTGGCTCTACCCGCTGTGGCCGGAGAACATCGGCGCGATCGGCCACCTGTTCACCCCCGACCCGCGGTTCGGCGGGGCCTGGGGCGGACCCACCCTCGCCGGCGCCTGGCTCGTGCACGCCCTGGTCGCGCTGGGCGGCCAGGTCGTCTGCCTGGTGGTCCTGCGCGCCCTCTACGGACGACCCGACAGCCGCCGGGACCGCCAGGAGCGGCCGGGGCGCTAGGACCGCTCCGAGCAGACCTCGTCGACCGGCGTCACGACGCCCTCGTCGTCCACGAACCGCACGGACACCGCACGTCCGTCGGCCGTCCGGTACGCCACGTTCGACGCGATGTCCGGGAAGTGCTCGTCGCCCCACTGCTGCAACGCGCACAGCACCACGCTCAGCCGCCGGCCCGAGTCGGTGAGGCGGTAGCAGTCACGCGGGCGCTGCCCCGGCTCCCGGTACTCCTGCCTGGTCAGCAGCCCGCTGTCGACCAGCTTCGACAGCCGCGCGGCCAGCACGTCGGACGCGATGCCGAGCCGGGAGCGGAACTCGGAGAAGCGGCTCGCGCCCAGCAGCGCCTCGTTCAGCACGAAGAAGGTCCAGCGCTCGCCGACGAGTTCCACCGCCTTGGCCAGGGAGCAGTCGGAGTCGTCGGGAGCGCCCATGGTCCCCAGTATCGCCCGGTTTGTGCACCCCGATCCAGCCAGGCTAGGTTGGAAAAGCCAACTCAACTTACGGGGGATGCACCATGAAGATCGCCAACTCGGTCGCCCTGGTCACCGGAGCCAACCGCGGCCTCGGCCGGCACTTCGCGCGGCAGTTGCTGGAACGGGGTGCGGCGAAGGTCTACGCGACCGCGCGCAACGCCGACGCGGTCGACCTGCCGGGCGTCGAGGTGCTGACGCTGGACATCACCGACCCGGCGTCGGTCGCCACCGCGGCCGCCGCCGCCGGCGACGTGGACCTGCTGGTCAACAACGCGGGCGTGATCACCGGCGCGAACCTCGTCACCGGCGACCCGGCCGCGATCCGGCTGGACATGGACACGAACTTCTACGGCACGCTGGACGTGATCCGGGCGTTCGCGCCGGTCCTCGCGGCCAACGGCGGCGGCGCGATCCTGAACGTGCTGTCGTCGATGTCGTGGGTGTCCTACGACCGCGCCACGGCCTACAGCGCGGCCAAGGCGGCGCAGTGGAGCCTCACCAACGGCGTCCGGGTGGAGCTCGCGGGCCAGGGCACGCTGGTCACCGGCGTGCACCTGGGCCCGACGGACACCGACATGACCGCGGACCTCGACGTGCCGAAGAACGACCCCGCCGACGTGGTCCGCGCCGCCCTGGACGGCATCGAGGCCGACCTCGTCGAGGTGCTGGCCGACCAGGGGGTCGTCGAGCTGAAGGCCGCGCTGTCCGCCGACCCGCGCACCCTCTACCCGCAGGTGGTGTGACGACGCGTCCGGGGGCGCCGCGGCGCCCCCGGACCCGCGGCTCACGGGTTCAACGCCTCCGTCACCGAGGCCGGGCCGACCAGCGGGACGTCCGGCGAGAGGCCGTCCTCCTCGATCAGCTCGGGCTCGACCGCGTGCGGCCGGATCCTGCCCCCGCGGATGTCCTCCGCCCAGTGGCAGGCCACCTTGTGCCCCGGCAGCACCTCGCGCAGCTCGGGCCGCTCGGTGTCGCAGCGGGTCGCCTGCTTCCACGGGCAGCGGGTGTGGAAGCGGCAGCCCGTCGGCGGGTTCGCGGGCGACGGGAGGTCGCCGGTCAGCAGGATGCGCTCCCGCCGGTCCTCCACCACCGGGTCCGGCACGGGGATCGCGGACAGGAGCGCCTTGGTGTACGGGTGCAGCGGCTCGGCGTAGAGGTCGTCCGAGGTCGCCTCCTCCACCAGGCCGCCCAGGTACATCACGCCGACCCGGTCGGAGATGTGCCGCACCACGGCGAGGTCGTGCGCGATCACCAGGTAGGTGAGCCCGAACTCGTCCTGCAGCTCCTCCAGCAGGTTGACGACCTGCGCCTGCACCGACACGTCCAGCGCGGACACCGGCTCGTCCGCGATGATCAGGTCCGGTTCGACCGCCAGCGCCCGCGCGATGCCGATGCGCTGCCGCTGACCGCCGGAGAACTCGTGCGGGTACTTGCGCAGCGACGTGCTGGGCAGCCCGACCGCGGACAGCAGCTCGCGCAGTCGCCTGCCGGTCGCCTCGCGGCCCTTGTCCAGGCCGTGCGCCCGCAGGCCCTCGACCAGGATCGACTCCACCGACTGCCGCGGGTCCAGGGACGACATGGGGTCCTGGAACACCATCTGCATCCGGCGGCGCATCCGCCGCAGGTCCTCGCCCTTCATCGTCGACAGGTCCGTGCCGTCGAACACGACCCGGCCCGCGGTCGGTTCGGTGAGCCGCAGCACCGCCCGCCCGAGGGTGGACTTGCCGCAGCCCGACTCCCCGACCAGGCCGTAGGTCTCGCCGCGCCGCACCGACAGGTCGACGCCGTCCACCGCGTACACGTGGCCGACCGTGCGGTCGAGCACCACGCCGCGCTTGATCGGGAAGTGGACCTTGATGCCCTCGACGGACACCAGCGTGTCCGCCTGCCCGGGCAGGGACGTCCCCGACTCCGGGGTGACCGCCGTGCTCACACCGACACCTCCTCGGCCACCGTCGGCTTCACCGGGTTGTGGCAGCGCAGCAACCGGCCGCCGCCGATGTCCTCCTGCTCCGGCGTCACCTGCACGCACACGTCCAGCCTGTTGGGGCACCGGGGCGCGAACGCGCACCCCTGCGACCACGGGATGTTGTCCGACACCGAACCGCGGATCGGGTTGAGCTTCTCGCCGCGCGGCGCGTCCAGCCGCGGGATCGACGACAGCAGGCCGTAGGTGTACGGGTGCCGCGGCTCGGCGAACAGCTCGTGCCGCTGCGCCTTCTCCACCACGCGACCGGCGTAGAGGACGTTCACCTCGTCGCACAGGCCCGCGACCACGCCCAGGTCGTGCGTGATCATGACCAGCGCGGTGTCCATGTCGCGCACCAGCTCCTTGAGCAACGCCAGGATCTGCGCCTGGATCGTCACGTCGAGCGCCGTCGTCGGCTCGTCCGCGATCAGCAGGCGGGGTCGGCACGCCAGCGCGATCGCGATCAGCGCGCGCTGCCGCATGCCGCCGGACAGCTGGTGCGGGTACTCGGTCAGCCGCCGCTTCGGGTCGGGGATGCCGACCTTGTCCAGCAGCTCGGCCGCCTCGACCATCGCCTTCTTGCGCGGCATGTCGCGGTGCCGCTCCAGCACCTCGGTCACCTGGATGCCGATCGGGATCACCGGGTTCAGCGACGACAACGGGTCCTGGAACACCATGGCCAGGTCGCGACCGCGCCGGTCGCGCATCTCGCGGTCCCGCAGCGTCAGCAGGTCCACGCCCTCGTACCGCACCGACCCGGTGACCCGGGCGCCGCGCTTGGGCAGCAGCCCCATGACCGCCAGGGACGTCACCGACTTGCCGCAGCCGGACTCACCGACCAGGCCGACCGTCTGCCCCGGCTCCACGTCGAAGCTCACGTGGTCCACGGCGGTGAAGGGCTGGGTGCCCTTGCGTTCGAAGACCACGGTGAGGTCACGCACTTCCAGTAGCGCCACCGCGGCTACCTCCGGTTCTTCGGGTCGAGGGCCTCGCGCAGCGACTCACCGAGCAGCGTGAAGCCCAGCGCGACGACGATGATGGCGAGGGCCGGGAACAGCGCCAGCTCGAACTTCACGTCGATGTAGGCCTGCGACTTGCTCAGCATCAGGCCCCACTCCGCGCGGTTGGGGTCGGGGTCGCCGAGACCGAGGAACGACAGCGACGCGGCCTCGATGATCGCCGTCGCCAGGGTCAGCGTGGCCTGCACGATCACCGGGCCCAGCGAGTTCGGCAGCATGTGCCGGAACACGATGGTGCGCCGCTTCACGCCCAGCGCCGTGGCGGCCAGCACGTGGTCGCTGTGCCGCTGGGCGAGCATCGAGCCGCGCAGCAGGCGGGCGAAGATCGGCACGCTGACCACGGCCACCGCGATGATCACCGTGGTCTGGCTGCCGCGGCTGGCCAGCGCCGCGATCGAGATCGCCAGCAGCAGGCTCGGCACGGACAGCAGGATGTCGGTCAGCCGCATCAGCAGCGAGTCGACCCAGCCGCCCACCGCGCCCGCCACGCCGCCGATGACCATCCCGATGAACCCGCCGACCAGCGTCGCCACGACACCGACGATGAGCGACTGCTGCGAGGCCACCAGCAGGCGGCTGAAGAAGTCGCGCCCGAACTCGTCGCTGCCGAGCAGGAACCCGGGCTGCGGGCCGGGGATCGAGTCGGCCCGCAGGTTCTCCAGCAGCTCCGGGTACCGCGCGAACGGGTCCTTCGGCGCCAGGAACGGCGCGAAGATCGACAGCAGCACGAACGCCAGCACGATGACCGCGCCGGTGATCGCGACGGGGTTGCGCGCCATCCGCCGGAACGCGTCCGCCGCGAGGCTGGTGCCCGCCGACTCCGCCAGCTCGTCGACCTTCTTCTTCTTGCGGTCCACCAAGGAGGTCATGACGTCCGCACCCTCGGGTCGATGATGGCGTAGGAGATGTCGACCAGCAGGTTGACCAGGACGTACACCCCGGCGGCGAGCAGGATCAACGCCTGCAGCCGGGGGTAGTCGCGGCGCTGGATGCCCTCGCTCAGCAACGAGCCGAGACCGCCCCAGACGAACACCTTCTCGGTCAGCACCGCGCCACCGAGCAGCAACCCGGTCTGCAGGCCGATGGTGGTCGACACCGGCAGCAGCGCGTTGCGCAGCACGTGCCGGGTGCGCACGACGGTCGCCTGCAGGCCCTTGGCGTTGGCGGTGCGGATGAAGTCCTCGTTGAGGACGTCCAGCACGGACGCGCGGGTGATCCGCACGATCACCGCGAGCGGGATGCTGCTCAGCGCGATCGCGGGCAGCACCAGGTGCCACAGCGCGTTCAGCGTGGCGTCCCACTCGCCGGTGAGGATGCCGTCGAGCGTCGCGAAGCCGGTGACCCGGGTGGCGTCGATGTCCGCGTCCTGGCGGCTGGACGGCGGCAGCAGGCCGAGCTCCTGGGCGAACACGTACTTGAGCACGATGCCCAGGAAGAACACCGGCACGGCGACACCGGTCAGCGTGCCCAGGATCGTGGCGTTGTCGAAGAACCGCCCCCGGTAGCTCGCGGACAGGTAGCCCAGCGGGATGCCCAGCAGCACGGCGAACAGCAGCGCGACGGCCGACAGCTCGATCGTGGCCGGCAGCGAGCGGCCGATCTCCTCCAGCACGGGGTCCGCGGAGATGATCGAGTTGCCCATGTCGCCGGTCAGCATCCGGCCCAGGAAGTTGAAGTACTGGAGGTAGAGGGGCTGGTCGAGCCCCATGACCCTCTCCAGGGCGGCGATCTTCTCCGGGGTGGCCTTGTCACCCAGCAGCGCGGTGGCCGGACCACCCGGCAGCGAGCGCAGCCAGGCGAACACCAACACCGACAGGACGAAGAGCGTGGGTATCGCTTGCAGCAGGCGGCGAATGGTGAATCGCAGCATGTCGTGGTCCTCGGAACAGCACGAGTGGTGGCGCCCCGGTTCGAGCGCCACCACTCATGGGCTTGGACGGGTCAGTCCTTGGTCACCGTGTCGAAGCGCTCGTCGGTCAGGGGGCTGGGGACCAGTCCCTTGATGTTCTTGTTCACCACGATGCCGGGGGGCGAGTGGGAGATCGGCACGGCGGGCAGGTACTTGCTCATCAGGTCGCGGTTGACCTGCTTCCACGCGTCGGCGTGCTTGTCCGGGTCGACGACGGCGTCGGCCGCCGCGATCTGGTCGAACAGCGCCTTGTCGGTGAAGCCGAACTCCTTCTTCTCCCGGCCGAAGAACGTGCCGGGGAAGTTGCCCGCGTCGTTGTAGTCACCGGTCCAGCCGAGCAGGTGCAGGTCGTGCTTGCCGAGCTTCTGCACGTCGTCCTTGTAGCCGCCGTTCCAGGGGCGGGACACCGTCTCGATGGTGATGCCGACGGCCTTCAGGTCCTCGGTCATCGCCGCGGCGTAGTCCACCGGGTTCGGCATGTACGGCCGGCTGACCTCGGTGGGCACGTAGAACTTCAGCGTGAGGTTCTCCGCGCCGGCCGCCTTCAACAGCTCCTTGGCCTTGGCCGGGTCGTAGTTGTACTTGGTCACGTCGTCGGCGTAGCCCGCGACCGTCTTGGGCTGGAACTGCGTCGCGACCTCGGCGCCCTCGGGCAGCTTGGTCTTGACCAGCTGGTCCCGGTTGATCGCGTAGGCGATGGCCTGGCGGACCCGGACGTCCTTGAGGGCCGGCGTGTTGGCCTCGTTGATGCCCAGGTACATGATGTTGAACGCGGGGCGGATCAGCACGTCGAAGCCGTCGCTCTTGAGCGACTTGAAGTCCGCCGGGCTCGGGAAGTCGTAGCCGTCGATCGTGCCGGCCTTCAGCTCCTGCTTGCGCGCGTTCTCGTCCTCGATGACCTTGAAGATGATCTTGTCGAGCTTGGCCTTGTCACCGTAGTAGTCCTCGTTGCGGACCAGGGTGATCGTGTTGTTGGCCTTGTCGTAGCTCTCGAACTTGAACGGGCCGGTGCCCGTCGGGTGCTCGGTGGCGTAGGCCGGGTAGCTGAAGGACTCGCCGGACTGCGTGACGGTGTCCGCGTCGTACTTCTTCAGCGCCTCGGGGCTGGAGATCGAGAACGAGGTCAGGCCGAACGCGGCCGGCAGCGCGCTGCTGAACGAGTTCAGGTTCAGCACCGCGGTGTTCTCGTCCTTGGCCTCGCACGACTTGTACAGCGGCGTGCCGCCGGCGTCGCCCTCGTTCTGGGCGAAGCCCTTGAAGACGTCGCCGTAGTAGATCATCTGGCTCTGGGCCGCGGAGCCCTTCATGTTGAACCAGCGGTCGAAGTTGAAGCAGACCGCGGCGGCGTTGAACGGCGTGCCGTCGTGGAACTTCACGTTCTTGTGCAGGTCGAACGTGACGCTCTTGCCGTCCTCGGAGAGCTCCCACTTGTCCGCCAGGCCGGGCGCCAGGTCGGCGGTGCCCCGCTTGTAGGTGACGAGCGTCTCGTACATCTGCCGGATCGGGCGGAAGCTCTCACCGTCGTCGTTGAAGATGGGGTCGAAGTTCTTCGGCTTGCCGGCCGCGCCGAAGATCAGCGTGCCACCCGTCTTGCCGGACGCGTTGTCTCCCCGGTCGGATTGCGCACAGGCGGACAGTGCGAGCACGGCGACGCCGGTCAGGCCGATCGCGGCCGTCCATCGGCGTCGTGCCGTTCGGGAAAGAGCCATCAAAACACCCCTAGGGAAATCCGGGATCTCACGGTGTGGTCAGGGACCCTAACCGGTCCCCACAACCCTTCCGGCGCAGCACAGGTCACGATCCGGCCACGCGACTGGACATTCTGATACGTCCGGCGCATCTTCGCTGACCCAACGTGACCACGGACGATCGGGCAAACGCCCTCCTACGCTGTACAACGGACAACAGCAACCCGCACACGCGGAGGGGAGGTCGCCGGTGAGCCCTGTGGTCGAGTTCCGCGTCCTCGGCCCGTTGCAGGTGCTGGTCGACGGCGAGCAGATCGTGGTGCGGGCGGGGCGGCAGCGCTCGCTGCTCGTGTCGTTGCTCATGCGCGCCGGCGCCGGCGTGTCGGTCGACGAGCTGGCGGAGCACATCTGGGGCGCCGACCCGCCCGCGCGGGCGCGCGGCACGTTGCAGACCTACGTGATGCGGCTGCGGCAGGTGCTCGGACCGGCCGTGCCGATCCGGACCGTGCCCGACGGCTACCTCATCGACGTCGACGAGCGCACGATCGACGTGATGCGGTTCGAGCAGCTCGTCGAGGAGGGCGAGCGCGAGCGGGCCGCGGGCAGGCTGGAGTCGGCGTCGGCGATCTTCACCGCCGCGCTGGCGCTGTGGCGGGGACCGGCGATGGTCGACGTGCCGTCGGAGGTGCTGCACCGCGACGAGGTGCCTCGGCTGGGTGAACGGCGGCTGCACGTGGAGGAACGCCGGGTCGAGGTCGACCTGGAGCTGGGCCGCCACGCCGAGCTGATCCCCGAGCTGTCCCGGCTGACCAGCGAGCACCCGCTGCGGGAGCGGCTGTGGGCGCAGCTGATGGTCGCGCTGTACCGGTCCGGGCGGCAGGCCGACGCGCTCGGCGCGTACCGGCGGGTCAGCGGGCTGCTGGCCGAGCAGCTGGGCATCGACCCCGGCGACGAGCTGCGGCGCGTGCACCAGCAGGTGCTCGGCGGGGCGCCGTCGCTGGACGCCGGTCAGGGCGCGGCGGCGCGGCGGGACCGGGTGGTGCCCTCGCAGCTGCCCGCCGACATCGGTGACTTCGTGGGCCGCGAGCAGGCCGTTCAGCTGATCGAGGCGTTGCTGCGGACCGCGCAGGGTGTGCCGGTGGTCACGTTGGCCGGGCCGCCGGGCGTGGGCAAGACGGCGCTGGCCGTGCACGCGGCGCACAAGATGCGGCACTTCTTCCCCGACGGGCAGCTGTACGTGAACCTGCGCGGGTACGCCCAGGGGTCGCCGCTGAGCGCGGTGGACGTGCTGCCGCGGTTCCTGCGGGCCCAGGGCGTGCCCCCCGAGTCGGTGCCGCTGGACCAGGACGAGCAGGAGGCCATGTTCCGGTCGCGGTTGACCGACCAGCAGGTGCTGCTGGTGCTGGACAACGCGGCCAACGCCGAGCAGATCCGGCCGCTGCTGCCCGGCTCGCCGGGGTGCGCGGTGCTCGTGACCAGCCGGGACACCCTGCGCGGGCTCGCCGTCAGCCACGCCGCGTCCAACGTGCGGCTGGACGTGCTGGACCGGGCCGAGACGCGGGCCCTGCTGGCCGGGATGCTCGGCGCGGAGGTGGTGGCGTCGCAGTCGGAGGCGGCCGACGAGCTGGCCGAGCTGTGCGCGCACCTGCCGCTGGCGCTGCGGATCGCGGCGGCGAACCTGCTGTCCCGGCCGGAGATCACCATCGCCTCGTACGTGGAGGAGCTGCGGGCGGGCAACCGGCTGGCGGCGCTGGCCGTGGAGGGTGACGAGCGGGCCGCCGTGCACGCGGCGTTCGACCTGTCCTACACGGCGCTGAAGCCCGAGCTGGCGTCGCTGTTCCGGCTGCTCAGCCTCGCGCCGGGCGACATCACCCCGGACGTGGCGGCGGCGTTGGGCGGGCTGACCACGCAGGACGCCCGGCGTCGGCTCGACCGGCTGGCCACGGCGAACCTCGTGGACAACCACGCGCCCGGCCGCTACCAGTTCCACGACCTGCTGCGCGACTACGCGGCCGAGCGGCGCGAGTTCGAGGACGACCCGGCGGAGAGCGCGCAGGCCGCGCGGCGGCTGCTGGACTGGTCGATCCGGTCGGTCGACAACGCCACGGACGCGTTCAAGAGCACGCTGCTCCGGCTTCCGCGCAACGACGTCGTGGCCGGCGTCACACCGCGCCTGTTCTCGACCACGGCGGAGGCGCTGGCCTGGCTGGACGCCGAGCGCGGCAACCTGGTCGGGCTCGTCGTCCACGCCGCCGGCCGACATCCCGACCGCGACGTGTGGCAGCTGGCCGACGCGTTGCGGCGCTACTTCTACACGATCGGGTTGCCGGTGGAGTGGCTGGCGACCGCGAAGGCCGGGTTGGCCGTGGCGCAGTCCTCCCAGGACGCGGTGGGCGAGGTGGCGATGCTGTCGTCGCTGGGCACGCTGTACTGGGCGATCGGCCAGCACCGGGTGGCCGTCGACTACTTCCGCCGGGCCATCCCGATCCAGCAGCGCACCGGCGCCGCACCCGCCGTCGAGGCGGCCGTGCTGGCGAACCTGGGCGCGGTGTGCATCGACATCGGTGACCTGGAGCAGGCCGCCGAGCACCTGGAGCGCGCGCTCGTGATCACGCGCGCCATCGGCGCGTTGCAGCAGGAGGGCATCGCCCAGCTCAACCTCGGCGGCGTCTACATGCAACTCGGGCAGCTGGACCGGGCGATGTCGTCGTTCGAGGGCGCGCTGGACGTCGGCAACCGGCTCGGCGCGTGGATGACGCAGGCCGACAGCCACCGCGCGCTGGCCGAGGTGCACCTGTTCCTGGGGCAGCCGCAGCGGGCCGCGGAGCTCTACGAGCGGTGCGGCGAGCTGTACGAACGGGCGGGCGCGCGGGGGTTCGCGCACTTCCCGCACGAGGGCCTGGCGCTGACCTACATAATGCGGGGCCGCTGGGCCGACGCCGCGCGCGAGGCCGAGCGGGCCGCGGCGATCGCGGAGGACCTGGGGAACCTCAAGGGCCTGTGCGACGCGAAGAACGCGCTGGGCGAGGCGCTGGGCGGGCTGGGGCGGCTGGAGGAGGCGGTGGAGCGCACGACGGAGGCGCTGCGGATCGCGGAGGAGACCGGCTACCCGCTGGGCATCTGCGCGGCCCGGCGCAGCCTCGCGCTGGTCCACCGCGCGGCGGGCCGGTTGGACGAGGCCCGGTACTCGGCCACCCAGGCGCTGGACAGCGCGGCCCGCTACCGCCTGCGGATCGCCGAGGCCGACGTGCTGGTCGTGCTCGGGCGGGTCAGGTTCGACCAGGGCGACGTGTCCCAGGCGCTCGACCTGGCGCGGCGGTGCCTGGAGCTGAGCGGGACCACTGGGCAGCGGTGCGTGCAGGCGCGGGCTACCCACCTGGCGGGCGACGCCCTGGCCGCGACCGGCGACGTCGCGGGCGCGCGGAGGCACTGGCGCAGGGCGCTGGAGTCGTTCACCGCCATCGGGTCGCCGGAGGTGGACGTCGTGCGCGCGTCGCTCGACGGCTGGAACTAGCGTCGACCACCGCGGTGGTGGTGCGCGGCGGGCCGTCGGGCCGATCAGTCGACGATGATCACCCGGTCGGCGCGGGACTTCGTGCCGTCCACCGCGAACCAGCCGCGTTCGAACGCCTGCCAGCGCAGCAGGTGGGCGCGGCTCGGCTCGCCGTCCCGGGCCACCGCACGGCGCAGCCGCTCGGCCGGGTCCGGCACCTCGACCCAGACGGCCTCGTCCAGGCGCGGCGCGATCGACCGGCGGGCCGCCGAGACGCCCTCGACGACCAGCACGTCCGGCACCGGCACGTCCACCCACTCACCCGGGTGCGGCAGGCCGCCCGACCAGTCCACGCGCTGGTAGCGGGCCGCGCGGCCGTGCCGGAGCGGCTCCAGGACGTCGGCCACCAGGCGCGGCCACCACGACACCGGGTCGGTCCAGGTGGCGAAGTGGTCGGTCGGCACCACGGCCGCGCCCAGCCCTTCGGCGCGCAGCCTGCGGACGAGGCGGGCCGCGTAGGTCGACTTGCCCGAGCCCGACGGCCCGTCGACCGCGACGAGCCTCACATGCTGCGCCGACCGGACAGGGCCCGACCGAGGGTGAGCTCGTCGGCGAACTCCAGGTCCCCGCCCATCGGCAGGCCCGACGCGAGCCTGGTGACGGTGAGGCCCGGGAAGTCGCGCAGCATCCGCACCAGGTACGTCGCCGTCGCCTCGCCCTCGGTGTTCGGGTCCGTGGCGATGATGATCTCCGACACGTCCGTGCCGATCCGGGTCAGCAGCTGCCTGATCCGCAGCTGGTCCGGCCCGACGCCCGACAACGGGTCGAGCGCGCCGCCCAGGACGTGGTAGCGGCCCTTGAACTCACGGGTCCGCTCGACCGCGAGCACGTCCTTCGGCTCCTCCACCACGCAGATCAGGGTCAGGTCGCGACGCGGGTCGCGACAGATGCGGCAGGTCGCCTCGGCCGAGACGTTGCCGCACACGTCGCAGAACACCACGCCGTCCTTGACCTTCTGCAACGCGTCCTGGAGCCGGCCGATGTCGGCCGGGTCCGCGGCGAGCAGGTGGAAGGCGATGCGCTGCGCGCTCTTCGGACCGACGCCCGGCAACCTGCCGAGCTCGTCGATCAAGTCCTGGACGGGCCCCTCGTACATCAGCCGAACAGCTTCCCGAGACCGCCCAGGTCGTCCATCCCGCCCATGCCGCTGGCCAGCGGACCCATCTTCTGGGCGGCCAGCTCCTGCGCGGCGCGGTTGGCGTCGCGCACGGCCGCGACCACCAGGTCGGACAACGTCTCGACGTCGTCCGGGTCGACCGCCTTCGGGTCGATGCTGAGGCTCTTGAGCTCGCCGCCGCCGGACACGACGGCGGTCACCAGACCGCCGCCGGCGGTGCCGGTCACCTCGGCCTCGGCCAGCTCCTGCTGAGCAGCGGCGAGCTGCTGCTGCATCATCTGCGCCTGCTGGAGGATTTGCTGCATGTTGGGCCCACCGGGTTGCACCGCGGGTTCCTCTCTTCGGGGTCTGCCGCCGTTCACCAGCGTAGTCGCGTCGATCAGCCCTTCAACGGCCGCGCACCGAGCTCGTCGGCCAGGAGCTTGAGCACGACGGCCTCCGGGTCGAGCCGCTGGTCGTCCGCGTCGCCCGGTCGGGCGGCCTCGGCCAGCATCTCCTCCTCGTCCACCGGCTCCGGCGGGAGGGGCTCATCGGGCTCCGGCGGCTCGGGGGGCGGCGGCACGTCGTCGACCGGCGGGCGGCCGGACGGCTGGCGGCTCGCGTCG
>NZ_JBFAAX010000129.1:0-14361 GCF_040639995.1 Actinosynnema sp. NPDC023658
AGGCCGGGTACGCCCGCCGGGGATTCCGGCCACTGCGCACCCCGGCCGGCGCGCGCCGAGCCGGTGACCGCCGCGCGGGACGCACGGCGGACCCGGCGCGATCCCGGACCGGATGCGATCAGCGGGGCGCGTACATGATCACGGCGACGCCGGCCGGGCAGATCACGGCGCCGAGGTAGCCCCAGCGGTCGAGCTGGAACTTTGTCCACGACCACGCCCCAGGCCAGGGAGTCGGCGACGAACACGCCGCCGTGGGCGGCCAGGGTGCGGCCGAAGTGGGCGTCGAGTTGCAGGGTGGCGACGAAACCGTAGGCGCCCAGCGCGAGTACCGCCGGTAATTCACAGCAGGCCGCGGCGCTCTCACACGCCCTGCCACACCAGCCATGCGCTGCCGATCTCGGCGAGCGCGGCCAGGGCGAGCAGGAGCAGGGATCGCGCCAGGGTCATGATCGTGACGATAACCCGGCGGTCCCCGACCCGGCCTTCGGAGTGTCGCCACAGCCGCCGGTGGTGGAGCAGCCGCAGCCCCCGCCCGTCCCGGTGCCACTGGCGCACCCGGTGCCGGGGCGGCGTCGGCGGACCAGCCGCCAGGCCAGGGCCGCCGCGCCGACCAGCAAGGCCGAGACGGCGATCAGGACCTGTTCGAGCACGGCGGCCGCGCCGCCGCCGAGCAGCCCGGCCGCGACCAGAACGGGTGGCAGGACGCAACAGGACGCGCAGGCGGTGCCGCCGATCCATGTCAGACGCGTGGCCCGGCGGCGGCCGGGTCGGTCAGGGGCGGCAGCACGGAACATCGGCGGGCTTCTCCTCGGCGAGGTCGGAGAACGGGATGGGGCAGGACGGGGTGCGGGAGCAGGCGATCAGGTCCGTGCAGCCGGCGGTGAGCGCGGTGCGCAGGGTGTCGCGGATGACCCCGAGGTCGGCGATGCGGGTCTCGACGTCGGCCACCTTCACCGCCACGCGCTCCCGCAGCCCGGAGGGTCCGGTGGTGCCGTGCCGGTGGCGGCCGGCCTCCAGCAGGTCGGCAACCTCGTCCAGGGTGAACCCGAGCCGCTGCGCGGCCTTGACCACCCGCAGCACGGTGACCGCCTCCGGCGGGTACATCCGGTGCCCGCCCGGGGTCCGTTCCGGCTCGGCCAATAGGCCGATGCGCTCGTAGTAGCGCAACGTCTGCGGATTCACCCCCGCCGCGTCGGCCAACTGCCCGCTGCGCAGGCCGTTCACGCCGCCGGCACCCGGATGGCCAACGCGTCCAGCACGTCGACGTGCGCCGCCGGCACCGCGACGGTCAACTCCAGGCCGTCGTCGGCGACAGTGAGGGAAAAGGCGAAGAACGAGCAGCACCCGTTCTCCCGGACCATCAGGTCCGCCGCCCGCGCGGCGGTCTCCGGGGTGCGCTCCAGCTCCAGCAGCAGCGTGGTGCGGTCCCGCCGTCGCACCCCGGTCACCGCCGTGGCGAACAGGTCGTCGAACTCCGCGACCCGCAACGGCCGCTGCGCCGTGGGCAGCGTGCACGCCCCCGGCACCCACCCCGCCGCGGACTGTTCTCTCTCGATGTTCATGCCGACAACGGTAAGCCTGTACCCGGGTACAGGATGCAACCCCGATCCGGCCGCGCGTAGAAGGTCAGCAGCCGCTGCATGCCTTCCGGCCCGGCATGACCGACCGCCTCGCACCCGCGACGCCCGCCGCACCCTCGAGGGCACCAGGCCGGACAACGCCGCCGTCCACAACCGGAGGCAGGTGCGCCGGGCATCGCCCTCCGAGCACGACCGCCCCACCAGTCCGGCCTGCTCCAGCAACTTCACGTGGTGGGCCGGCAGGTTGCCGGGCGACCCCAGCTCCCGCCCGACCTCGCCGGGCGAGGCGTCACCCAGCAGCGACCGGTCCACGACCGCCAACCGGGCGGGCTCGCCCAGCGCGGCGTGCAGACGTGCCCGCACCACCAGATCGGAAGACCAGTCAGCATCTATTGAGTCAACGATTGATTGAGTTCATCCGGATCCGTCAAGGAGGCCGACCTGAGCGCGAGGTCACACCCCGCCCGCGCGGGCACGGCGAGATCGTCCAGCAGGGCACGCACCCGCCGTTCGGAGTCGTCGCGTCCCGAGCGGGTGTGAACGATCTTTTGAGTGGCAATCCCGGGTGATCAGGATCGACGTGCCCGGTGGGGACAGGCGGGGTTTGATGTCGGTGAACCAGGCGCGTGTCGTGGGAGGCTTCCATGAACGGCCGTGACGTGGATCGGCGGGAGCACACGACGCGGGGCGCGTTGCCCACCTCCGATGGTGGCCGGTGGAACGAGGTGGCCGTGCGGCTGGGCAGGATCGCCCGGTCGTTGCAGCACCAGGACAGCACCCGCGACACCCTGGACGAGGTGGTGCGCACCGCGGCGGAGGCGATCCCCGGGGCGCGGCACGCCGGGATCATGATGGTGCTGGGCAAGCGCCGGGTGCACACCGTCGCGCGCACCGCGGATCTCGTCGACCGGATCGACCAGGCCCAGTACGACACCGGGCAGGGGCCCTGCCTCGACTCGCTGCGCCGGCACCTCACCGTCACCGTGCCCGACCTGCGCACCGAGCCCCGGTGGCCCGCCTTCGCCACGCGCGTCCGCGAGCTGGGCGTGCTGAGCATGCTGTCCTTCCAGCTGTTCGTCGTCGACGACGACCTCGGCGCGCTCACCCTCTACTCGTCCGAGTCCGCCGCGTTCGACCAGGACTCCGAGCACGTCGGACTGCTCTTCGCCACCCACGCCGCGGTCGCCCTGGCCACCGCCCGGCGCGAGGAGCAGCTCGGTCTGGGCATGCACAACCGCGACCTGATAGGCCAGGGCAAGGGCATCCTGATGGAACGCCACAAGATCACCGCCGACGAAGCGTTCGCCATGCTCGTGCGCGCCAGCCAGGCCACCAACACCAAGCTGCACGACGTCGTCGACCACCTCGCCCGCACCGGCCAGCTACCCACCGGACCTCCTCGGGAATCCTGATCACGCCGGAGCCGGCCGACAGGTGACGGGCGGCGCACACCGCTCCACCGGTGGCGAGGTGCGGCCGGGTGTCGAGGACGGCTCGGCCGGTACCGCCTCGCGGTCACGAGCGGGTGGACGACCCCGGGGCACGGCCCTCGTCGCGATCGGCACCTTCGACTGGCACTCCGTGGCCCCGCCACGTCCACACCGCACCGGCGAGCTGTTCTTCGCCTCCAGCAACCCTCGTCTCCCAGTTCGGCTACGCGAACGACCCCGACAGTGTCGTCATCGGCCTCACCGCCGCCCACATCCGGGACGCCTCCTCCGTCGCCGCGCTCGACGCCATCGCCACCAAGTACGCCGCCCGCGGCATAACCGTGCGGATCACCGGCCTTGACCACGAGTTCAGACGACGGCACCACGCCGAGCGAGTCAGCGCGTGGGCAACGCGGTGGGTTCCTCGGGGTTCGACCACGAAGCGGTGCTGGACGTGCTGCTGGTGGAGTACGACCCGGGCGATGCGCTCATGGTTGCCGAAGCCCTGGCAGACAGCCCCGGTGCGGCTGTGCACGGTGACGAAGGCCGACAGGGCGTTGCGGTCCGTACCGGTGGTGGTGGCCTCCTCGCAGGTCGGGACCTGTGCTCCGCGAGACGGAAGGGCTGCACCCAGAGAGGTGGTACAGGCGGTGACCAGGGTCGTGGAGGACGCCTGCGGCGACCACCTCCAGGACGACGCCGCCGTGCTCTGCCTGGACTGGCACGGGACCAACCGCACCGAACTGCACGCCGACAACGGCGCCGACATGGGCCCTGCCTCTCCTGCTGGACGTCTCACACGATCGGGCAAGACCACTGGGCGTTCACCCGGACTCCACGGGTGACACCGAGGCGATCCGCTCGCGCTCCGACCGGCGTCCTCCCCCCAGTGCCGCTCCGGGAACCTGTCGAAGACACGCGCCGAGACACGATAGCGACGACCGGACGAACACCTGTTCGCATGACACCCACACCGACATTGAACCGAATGGGCTAATCGTGCATGGGGTGCACGACTTTCGGGCAACCCGATCCGGTGAACGATGCCCGCTCGAACCCTGAACACCTCGACGCGGCGGGACACGCTCCGACCACGGACAGCGCGACCGGGTCACGCGAAGCAACGACGATCCCGCACGACGAGCGCGGCGCGGACGGTCACGCCGACGCGGGCCGGACCACCGGCCAGGTGGCGGTGGACACCTCGGTGCACTGTGACGACCTCGCCGCCGTGCGGAACCGCGTCGGCGAGGTACTGCACACGTGCGACGAGGACTTCGTCGTGGACGTGCAACTGGTGGCAACGGAGCTGGCGTCCAACGCCTGCGACCACGCCGACCACCCCCGACACCTGCTCCTGCGCACGGAAGTCCACCCCGACCGCGGACCCGAACTCGTCGTCGAGGCCCGCGACGCCACCCCCGACCGCACACCGGTCGTCGGCTCCTCCAGCATCAGCCCTGAACGGGGCAACGGCATGAACATGATCGAAACGATCTGCAACGACTGGGGCGTACGCCACGAAGGCCACAGCAAAGTCGTCTGGTGCCGCATCCCCATCCCCTGACCGGTTTTCCACCACCCCTCCCGCGCCTCTCGCACCCGCCGGTTCCACGAAGCGATCGCACACCGGACGACCAGGACACACCCGAACCGCTGGGGTCCGCGCCCGTCGGTGGCGTAGCGGCACCCTGGCTCCCGACTTGGCCCGGATGGTCAAGTCGGTCCAGGGCTAAGGGCACGAAGAGGCCACACGCCCGTTCACCTCACACCTGGTCCACACCGTCCCGGGTGGCGACTTGGCGCTCCTCGCGGTCGACCGCCTCGGCGAGGTCGACGTGGCCATGACCACCGGTCACGCGCCGCCCGACCTCGCTGGGACCACGGTGACCCGGTTCGCGAGGTACCGCGCCACCATGAACCGCGCCGCCTGGCGACACCGGACAGGACCACCGCCGGCCCCTGTTCACCGCACGTCTCGCCGTACGCGGCCACCGCAGCTGCCTCGTGCTGCTCCCGCCCACCCTTCAGTCCCTCACCGCCGCAGTACTGCTGCTGCGAGGGAACCCACCGGTGCGACGACCACCCCTACGAGGTCATCCTGCCGATCGCCCTGCACGACAGCGAGCAGGTGGTGCGACACCTGACCACTCCGTTCGACGCCGGCCACACAATCGGCTTGGCACAAGGCCTGCTGATGTGGCACTTCGCCGGCGACACCGACCGGAGCTCCGCACTGCCGCCGCGGGCTTCCCCCGCGCACGAACCGCAAGCCGCGCGTCGGTTCAACCGGCTGACGATGGCGTCGGGGTCGTACCGACCGCCGACGCCGCAGCGGGCGCCGGGCAGACCGCAGGGGTGGGTGACCAGGGCACCGCCCAGGACGCGCGGGTCGAGGCACGAGGTGTCGTACTGGCAGAGGATGGTGAGGTCGCGGCCGGCCGACGCCAGGTTCATCATCGCCTCGTGCTGGGCGCACGCGGGGTGCTCCGCGTCGGTGCGGGTCGACCCGATCGGTTCACCGATGATGCGCACGTGGCCGCTGTCGTGAGCGTCGGCCGACACAGCACGGCGGGACTGATCCGGCCGGGATTGCGACCGGCGACCGGCTCCCCCGTGCCCGTCGCGTGGTCGCGAATGCCCGCTCCTCTACGCCCGGTCCGGCGGGGTCGCATCTCGCCGAGGGTCGAACCCGGTGTTCCGGCGTCGGGATTCGGGACGTCGAGGGGTGGCGGGCACGTTTGCCCGTTGCCCTGCCGGAGGTTGCCCGATCGGCAATCGACGTCCCGGGCCTGCCTGCTTCACACGCCGCGCAGTGGCGGGTAGTCCTGTCCGGGTGGTGGCGAGAGCTTGTCGTTGAGGTCGCGTGCTTCCCGGAGCTGGTCCTCCAGGGTGACGATGCGGCACGCGGCACCCAGTCCGGTGCCCTGGTCGACGAGTTCCCGGACGCGGGCGGCGATGCGCAACTGGTGGCGGGAGTAGCGGCGGTGCCCGCCCGGTGAACGTCGGGGCTGGATCAGCTTCGCCTCGTCCAGGCTGCGCAGGAACCCCGGCGTGGTGCCGAGCATCTCCGCCGCCCCGCCCATCGTGTAGGCCGGGTAGTGGTCGTCGTCGAACTTGTCGGCCGCCGGCCGCGGCTCGGCCGTCTCTGGGGTCATCGCACCTCCGCGCGTGAAGAGGGGCCCGGCACCATATCGGCGCCGGGCCCCTGGGGTTACGGGTTCACTTCCACCAACCGGCCCTGGGACCGGCTTGTCATGTCCACGCCATCCGTACGAACTCCGGACAACGCGGGGATCGCATGTACGTAACCGGAAACCACCATCCAATCGATCTGGAGTGCGGTACCCACCCGGACGACTTCACTCCGAGGCAGGCGATCCGATGGCGTGCAACCCTTCCCTTCTCTGTCGATCCTTGCCTTGCCCGTACTGCCTCGGCGGTCGGCACCGGACTCGTCGAACACTCCGGCTCACCTCACCAACCGCCTGCGGCCACCGTGCCGGAACCCCTTCCACTGATCGGCTCCAGCGCGCCTGACCGATGCTGCTACTTCCACTGCTGACTGTCGGACTCCGGGCCGTGCGAACTGCTGTCGAGCGAATTGCGGTTGTGCTCCCGGTACTACCTGTGCCGACTGCCCTTGGCTTCGCCCGCAGAACCTGCTACCACCGGTCCCGGCCGACAAAGCCGTACTGCTCCCAACTCGCGGGCAGTTCATCCTCTCCCGCGCCGATAGGACCTTCTCTTCTGTTCGACAGGGAGAACACTACACACACCGGCGTGCGAATGTCTACTCCAGCGATCACAGGTTTACTCGATCCGGTGGATCAGGTGCGTTGATCTGCGACGATGCGCGATGTGCATGGCCGGCGGGCTCACCCGATCTCCAAGACCACCGCATGTCACGGTCCGTCCAGGGTGACCGATCTTCGGGTGGCGTCCCGGGCGGCCCTCACCGAGGAGTGCCGGTGGCATCGAGCGGCGAATCTTCGAGGCAGTGCGGATCCGTGCGGCTGGCGAGCACCAGCGACAGGTGAGGTCGAGGGGATGCGCAGGGCGGGCCTGGTGGAACACACGCCTGGGCTGGGCGCACACGACCGCGTGTGCTGGAGGACGACGACTAACCGACTTCAACGCCAGTGCGTGGGAGTTCCTGCTCGACGGCCCGGACCGGGGCTACCGCTCTACTGCGCGTGGTTCGGCGGCCGACACGGAGCGGTCACCGTGTTCAGCGCACGAACCCCACCCCTGCGGTGTACGCCTGCACAACTCGGGTAACTGGCGTAATGCCGCAACGAGCGATCGCACGGCGGTAGGACCGCTTCCAGTGGTCCGGGCCCAGGCGGCACGGAGGCGTTGAGCGAGCAGCGCCCGTGCTGCCTGGGCATCTCCGGCACGTCGCCGCCACCCCCGCTCTTGACACGAAGCACCAATCAAGAAGTAGCCGGAACCGGCGAGTTCGGAATCGCGCGACCCACGCCGCTCGGCACGGAACCTCAACCGAGCGCCTCGACAACACCCTGGATCAGCGTGCAGCTCGGCCCGAGCCGGCGAAGCCCGCGCCGGTCGTGGTGAACATCGCCTGGCGAGCGGTGACGGCCACGATCGTGGCCGTGCGCGGGCGCTCCCCAGTCCACGGAGCGGAACGTGCGGCTACGAGACCAAGCCTGAGGAGAGTCGTCCGTGCCGCCACCGGTGATCACGCCCACCGGTCGTCCCCGGCCGCGGCGTTCGCGAACGGCTCAAGCCGATCGGACCTCGGCCCAGACGGTTTTCCGGTCGGCGTCATGTCGATGTCCCCAGTTGACCGACAGCCGGTTGACCATGAGCAGGCCGCGCCCGTGTTCGGGGGCGCCCAACCTGCCCAGAACCGGCAGCAGGCTCGAACTGGCGTCGCCCACCTCGATCCGCACCAGATCGCGATCGGGCAACGGGTACACCCGCAACCGCCGCGGTGCCCGGGCATGCCGGTAGGCGTTCCCGACCAACTGCGCGGCGACGACCTGGATGTCCACCAGCCGATCGTCACCGACCCCGGCCGCCATGTCGGTGACCAGTGCCATCAGGGCTGCTGTGGACGGGCGGCTGTCGGGCAGGTCGAGATCGACGCTCTTTCGCGGAAGATCGACAGTGTTCACTGCACGCCCTCGATGCCTGTGGCCTCACAAGGCACAGATACGGCATCTCATACCCGCTCTGGCAGACCGGTCGTCACGGCGACGACACGAGCCGCCGGTGTCGGTGTGCAGATCGGATTTCCCGGGTAGGTCGAGGCGATGAGTGCGGTCGAGCAGGTTGGCGTCAAGGCGCAGGATGACGGACGTGAAGGGGGTCGGCTCGTGTTGAGCATGGACCTGCCGGCCTCGCGAACGTCGTCAGAAGAGCTGCGACGGTGGGTGCGGGCGGCGTTGTACCGGGAAGACGAGGAGTGCGCGGAGAAGGTGTGGTTGGTCATCGCGGAGCTGACGGCCAACGCCCACAGCCACGGGCGGCCCCCGGTCGTGGTCAGGGCCTGGAGGTCGACGGCCTCGTCGACGGTGCGGATCGAGGTCGAGGACGCGTGCCGCGAGGTACCCGTCCGGAGGGACTCCCGACGGAGCGGGACACGGGGCTGCGGCTTGGTCCTCGTCGACGGCTTGGCACGCCGGTGGGGTGTCGACGTCCACTCCGCGGGCAAGACCGTGTGGGCCGAACTGGTCCGCCGTGCAGACGGAGCCGAGCCCGGCCCGGTGGGCTGACCGGCAACCCCTGCACGCAGCCCCTCATCCACGACGCCGTGGCGCGCAGCAGCGATACCACCTCGTCGAACTGACGACCTCAGTAGGACAACGCTCACAAGCACTGCCAGGAAGCCCTCGCTTCGTATCGTCGCCTCCACGACAGTGACGGCGAGGCTCACGCATCGGACGGCCTCGGATTCGACCGCGTTGCGGGCCTCTGCCGACGCCGGCGGATCGCGCGGTATGTGAACGTGGACTCCACGGGCACGCGGGCCCACCAGCACGCCGCCGGAGCACGGAAAAAGGGATGTGCGGACCCAGCCGCCGGTTGGATCACCGGTGTGGAGTCCGTTGACCACGCGCCCGGAAGTACCGCGCCAGGTACAAGTTCCACCGGCTGTCCAGCCGCAGCACCAGCCCGCCACCGTCCAGCGCGTCGACCAGCACCGGAACCCCGTCCTGCTCCTCAACCCGCCAAGCGGGCAACGGCCCGACCAGACGCCGGAACCGATCAACCATCCGCTCATGCTCGCACCGATCCACGCAGCCCGCCCTAATCACCGATGCACCCGTGCCCGCTCCGCCGGCAGTCGCACGCCGGTCGGGGAAGAACCGCCCAACAATCGTCGCGCACTCGTTCGAACGCATGTCAGGACGATCCACGAGCGCGCAGTTCCGCGGCTCGAAACCGTCACGCAGTCCGCGCCAGGAGGGCGGCGGAGGCGGTGGTCGGAAATTGATCAACGGCCCCGGCTATACGCCGCACCGCAGAAGGCGTCGCCCTCGAACTCCACGCGCACCGCCGCCCCGCCGGCGGGTGCACCCGGCACGGCCAACATGGTGGAACGAGCGGCCGGTCGGCAGCAACGACGGCTGCACGCGCCACCTCGCCCCTGGCACGACCGCCGTTCATCGTTGCCCGGAATTGAGCGGACGCGACCGAAGAGCCGTGGACCGGCCGCCTGCGGCGAGCCGAACCGGCCACCGAACCGCCGGCGAGTGGAGCGCAGGCCCCCGCGCCCGTATCGGTAGGCTGGCTGCGCGCGCACGACGGTCCGTACCCGAGCCTGCACTGGGCGCTCGTGGGGGCCGTCGCGCTCGCCGTGGTCGGAATGCATCACCTCGCCACCCATGAGGCGGTCACGCACTCGACCATGGCCGTCGCGATCGGGTGTTGCGACGACGGGCACGCCACGTCGCGAGAGCAGGAGCCTGCGCCGAGCGGTGGGCACGACATGTTGCACCTCTGCCTGGCCGTCCTGGGCGCGGCGCTCGGTCTCGGTCTGATCCTGCTGGCGTCGCGCCGGCGTGCGGTGGCCGAGCTGTTCGATCGACTCTCGATGCACGTGTCGGGGCCTCGCGCCCCTCCCCCACGTCCTCGCGGCACACCGGCCGTGTTGGCCTCCCTCTGCGTCCTGCGGCTGTGACAGGTCGCGCGTCGCCGTGCACCGCGGACGAACGCGCCCCACACGTCAACCAATCAGCAGGACACAAAGGAACGACATCACCATGACCAGGAAGAACCTGGTCGGGGCGGCGCTTGCCGTCCTGACCACCGGCCTCGTGCTCGCCGGTTGCTCCAACTCGGACACGGGCGGCCACGACATGGGCTCCACGAGTGCGACGCCCACGACGACGAGCGCGGCTTCAGCGCCGTCCGATGATCACAACGACGCCGACATCTCCTTCGCCCAGGAGATGATCCCCCACCATGCGGGCGCGATCGACATGGCGAAGCTGGCGCAGGGGCGCACCACCAACACCACGGTGCTCGACCTGGCCGGACGCATCGAGAAGGCACAGGACCCCGAGATCAAGACCATGACCGAGTGGCTCAAGGCGTGGGGCGCGGAACCGCTCCCCAGCACGGTCCACGAGGGTCACATGTCCTCGATGCCCGGCATGATGAGCGCCGAGGAGATGGACAAGCTCAAGGCCGCCAAGGACGCGGACTTCGACCGGCTGTTCCTCGAAGGCATGGTCAAGCACCACCAGGGCGCGATCGACATGGCGACGACGGAGTTGCAGCAGGGCGGCAACACCGACGCCAAGGAGCTGGCCCAGAAGATCAGCGACGACCAGCAGGCGGAGATCACCGAGATGCAGGGCCTGCGCCACGGAGGTCACTGACCGCGCTGACCCACCCCTGCATCACGTCCTGCTAGGACAAGCAGGAGGCGTGATGCAGGGGCTTGGCGAGCTCGAAACCGTGGTGATGGACGTGCTGTGGCGCGGAACTGGTCCGCTGCGCGTGCGCGACGTGCGCGACGTGCCGGCCAGGACCGCAAGCTCGCCTACACGACTGTGATGACGGTGCTGGACAACCTTGTGCCTGCCGAAAACCTGATCCATGCAGATAGAAGACGCACCAAGCCCGATACCTCGAAGCGCTCACGGGCACGGTCGCCCTGTGCCGTGGCATCGATCAGCTGGCATGGTGATCGGCTGTGCTGCTCCGACTGGACTACCTCGGTGTGACCAACCTTCGCGCTTCTGCGCCTGCTCCCCATGAGCGACCGGGACAAAGATGCGGAGATCCGCGTGTTGCGGCACCAGATCACCGTCCTGGACGCCAACTCGGTGACACCCGTCTGCGGTCCTCTCCAGGCGACCGCACATTCCTCGCGGCACTGCTGCACCGACTCCCGTCCACCACTCTTCGTCGACTCCGACTGCTGGTCCGTCCGAAGACGGTGCTGCGGTGGTAGGCGACTGCGCGCGATTCCTGGTCCGGGAGCGGGACAGCGAGTTCACCGCCCCGCTCGACGACATCCTCGCCGACGCCGGCATCCAGGTCGTCCTTGGCGGCGTCCGCATCCCGCGCACGAACACGACTACGGAACGCTGGATACACAGAAGCCGACGCGAACTCCTCGACCGCACGCTGATCCGGAACCAAATGCATCCGCAACGAGTGCCACCATGCCGCCTGACCTGGACGGACGACATTCTCGGCAAGCACAGCGCCGGTGCACCGCGTCCGTTCGTCGACGACCTCTTCGCGCCCGAGCCAAAAGTGACCCTCCCTCGCAATTTCGCCCATCGAGGGGCGCGACGTTTCACTTGACCTGATGCGCCATAGTTGTCGGGTGGACGAAGAGAATCCGCGCGGCCACAACACGCGCAACCGCATCGACACGGTCGAGGGCACCGTGGTACAGGTCGGAACCGTCCACGGCTCCGTCGGGTTCTCCGACAAGCGGGTCTGGCTCGCGGTGGCCGGTGTGGGCGTGCTGGTGATCGGTGCCATGGTCGTTCTCCGTCCCACTGCGACCACCGTCGTGGTGCAGGACGGGACCACCCCACCCGCTGTTGCGGAGGTAGCGATCCGCGGCGCGGAGTACGGCGGGAACATCGACCCGTGCAACAGCGGTTTCTACGTCGAAGAGGAGCGAGTGGCGCAAGCGCTCGCGACCACAGACCTGGAGCAACTGAGGGACGAGGCCGACGGGTACATGCGCACCGATCTGTTGATCACTGCGCAGACCGTCGGTGACGAGGCGGTGTTGTTGACGGGCATGAGACTCGTCGACTTCCAGGTGCTGCCGCCGCCGACGACCGGCGCGCTGCTCGCACCCAAGTGCGGTGGTACGGAAATCCCGCCGCGCAACTTCGCCGTCGACCTGGACCGGCCCAACCCCGTCGTCGTCCCGATCGAGATCACCAGGCAATCCGGCCAGGCCCCCGAGCCGGCCACGCCGTTCCCGTTCAAGATCTCCGGATCCGACCCGGAGGTGTTCCTGCTCAACGTCGAGCGGACCCAGCCGTGCGACTGCCGGTACGTCGTCGAGATCGACTGGGTCGCGCGCGGAGAGGCCAACACCAGTCGGATCGACCGCGACGGCGCCGCGTTCCGCCTGATCAAGGGCGCTTCAGCACCCCGCTACACGACGGGCGGCGTCGCGGGTGAAACCTGGGTACGCGAATGATCGACCTGGAGGGAGACCGTCCCGTGGCCCGGCGATCGGCCCTGCTGCTGTCTTCCCTGCTGCTGGTCGTGGCGTCCGGTTGCGCCACAACCGGTACCGGTGCCGTTGATCCTGCGACCAGCGGCACGTCCTCGGCACCTCCGGACGCGACCCGAGACGCACTCGCTGACCTGGTGCTACCCGTCGAAGGGCAACCGGGCACCACCGTGGACACCGACTACTACGCGGCCTGGGCACCCGCGGAGGCATGCCCGATCGACATCGGAGGCGGCGAGCGCACCACCATGGAAGCGGACGCGCGCCGCACCGCGTTCCGCGCCGCCACCCAGTCGGCCGACGCGACCAGGATCTGGCAAGTGGCCGCCTACCCCGACCCAGGCACGGCGCACCAGGCGTACCTGCAGCTGTTCGACGCGATCGACCGCTGCACGACCGGCCCGCAGAGCGACCGCTTGCCTCGCGACGACATCAACGCCGACGAGGCGTTCGTCAAGACGTTCCACCGGCCGGCGGGCCGCATCGGAGATCGCACAGCGACCCACCGGTCGTTCACCGTCGCCCGCGTGGGCACCGCGGTCGTGGCGCACGAGCTGGACGAGAAAGAGGTCCCCATCCGCGATCCCCGCGCCCAGGACGAACCCACGGCCGTCGCGATGGGCGAATTCCTGCGCTCACTGTGCGACCGCCACCACAGGTGCCGCACCTGACCCCGTGGTGGTTGCCAAAACTGTCCACTGGCATGCTGAGTCGCGACGAGCGCGCACACTGGACCTCCAGGGCACGATCGTGAGATGTGACGTTACGACTGCTGTACCTGATCTTCGTCCGACTCGGCGACTGGCTGGTTCTGCCCAGACGGTCCTCCGCGGCCAAGGACGTCGAGCCGCAGGTACTGCGGCACGAGGGCGCCCTGCTGCGATGAACCACCCCGGTCCCCTGCTGGAGTGGGTCGATCGTGCGATGCTCGCCGCGTTGGTGCGCCGACTCCCCCGGTGGCTGCGCGAGCACCGGTTGGTGACACCGGGAACCATCCTGCGTGGCACCGACGCCTGGTCGCGCGGAAGTGGACCGCACTCCACGTACTCGCCATCACAGTCGCAAGCCTCCGCCGTCTGGCAGATCCTCGAAGACGCAGGCAGACCCGCACGATTCCTGATCCGAGACCGCGACGGAAAGTTCCCCGCCCTGTTCGACGCCGTCCTCGCCGACGCGGGCACCCAGGTCGCCCTCACCGGTGTTCGGATACCGCGCATGAACTCGATCACGGAACGCTGGATCCACAGCAGCCGACGCGAACTCCTCGACCGCACGCTGATCCGGAACCAGCAGCACCTGCTCCACGCGCTGCGCGATCACGAAAAGTTCTACAACGCCGACTGACCCCACCAAGGCATCAACAACGCCAGACCACTACAACCACCGCTACGACCAGCCACCGACCGAGCAGCCGTCACTCGACTCCGTGTCCGCCTGCGGCCACGCCCGGGTGGCCTCCTCAACGAGTACCACCATGCCGCCTGACCTGCACGGACGACATACTCGGCAAGCACAGCGTTCGGCCATCGAGAGTCACCGCTTCGGCGTGGCCGAAGCCCCGCAGATGGCGTGTGGCTTCCAACAGGTCGAGCGTGTACTCGGACAGGGTGATCGCGGCGTCGGGGAAGCCGCCGTCGATCAGACGTGCCACGGCGGCCAACGC
>NZ_JBFAAX010000130.1:0-14358 GCF_040639995.1 Actinosynnema sp. NPDC023658
GACACGCGCGCGTGTCCTACGCCCAGGTCACGCGTGTCCTACCTCCAGAACGCGAGAGTCCTACGTTCGCAGCGCGAGAGTCCTACCCTCAGGACACGTGAGTTGAACGCTCAGGTGCGAGAGAGCGCTCTCTCACCCGCTGTTACGGGATGACCGGAACCTGTCGCTTTCCTTGACTGATACAGGAGGCCGTCTTACGTTCCGCTGTGAGAGCGCTCTCTGAAACCACCTCGCAGCACCCTACGAAAGGGGAGTCGTGATCCCCACCATTCGCCGATGTCGTCGACTGGTCACCGCGCTCGCCATCGCGGCACTGACCGCGTCGGCACTGTCCTTCGTCACCTCTCCCGCCTCGGCGGCGCCGCAACTGCTGTCCCAGGGCAAGCCGGTGACCGCCTCGTCCACCGAGAACGCGGGCACGCCCGCCAGCGCGGCCGTCGACGGCAACGCCGGCACCCGCTGGTCCAGCGCCGCCTCGGACCCGCAGTGGATCCGGGTCGACCTCGGCACGTCCACCGCCATCAGCCAGGTCACGCTGAACTGGGAGAACGCCTACGCCCGGTCGTTCCAGCTGCAGACCTCGGCCGACGGCAACTCCTGGACCACGCTCGTCACCGCGTCCGGCAACGTCGGCGTGCAGAACCTGACGGTCTCGGCCACGGCCCGGTTCGTCCGCGTCTACACGACCGCCCGCGCCACCCAGTACGGCGTGTCGCTGTGGGAGTTCCAGGTGTTCGGCGTCGGTGGCACCACCGGGCCGATCGTCCGGGTCGCGGAGTTCCTGGCGGAGTGCCCGTACTCCCACCGACTGCCCGACGACCCGATCGTCGCGCCGAACCTGCCCGGCGCGTCGCACATGCACAGCTTCTTCGGCAACACCTCCACCAACGCCCGGACCACCACGCAGTCCCTCCTGGCGGGCACGAGCACGTGCAACCCGGGCGTCGACCTGTCCTCCTACTGGGTGCCCACCCTGTACGCGGACAACCAGCCCGTCGAGCCGACCGGCACCACGTTCTACTACCTCGGTGAGGGCGTGCGCGACGACGTCATCGCCCGCATCCAGCCGTTCCCGCTGGGCCTGCGGATCGTGGCGGGCAACGCGAAGGCCACCGCTCCCGACGCCAGCACGATCTCCCGCTGGTCCTGCCTGCACGCCGGGCAGGTGGGCGCGTCCAAGGACTTCGTGAACTGCCCGGCGGGCACGATGCTGGAGTCCTACCTGGACTTCCCGCAGTGCTGGAACGGTCGCGACCTGGACTCGACCGACCACAAGAGCCACATGTCCTACCCGGTGAACGGCGACTGCCCGTCGACCCACCCGGTGCCCGTGCCCAAGCTGCGCCAGGTGCTGCGCTACCCGGTCAACGGCGACCCGTCGCGCTTCCGCCTCGCCTCCGGGCCGGGCTACACCATGCACGGCGACTTCTTCAACGCGTGGCCGGAGGCGGAACTCGCCCGCCGGGTCCACGACTGCATCAACCCGATCATCAAGTGCGGCGCGGACGGTCACCCGTGAGCCGGCCGCGCGGGATCGGACGAGCCGGCACCCGGTTGGGCGTGGCGTTCGCCCTGCTCACCGCGCTGGTCGTGCCGGGAACCGCCTCTCAGGCGGCGGAGTGCGGCACGGCCAACGCGGCGCTGAACGCCCCGGTCACCGCGTCGTCGGTGGAGACGGGCAGCCCGTTCACGGCCGCCTCGGCGGTGGACGGCAACGCGGGCACCCGCTGGTCCAGCGCGTTCAGCGACCCCCAGTGGCTGCGGGTCGACCTGGGCGCGAGCCGCGAGGTCTGCGGCGCGACGTTGCAGTGGGAGGCCGCCTACGCGACGGCGTTCCAGGTCCAGGTCTCCGGTGACGGCTCGGCCTGGACGACGGTCTACCAGACCACGACCGGCACGGGTGGCACGCAGAACGTCACCTTCAGCGGCACGGGCCGTTACGTCCGCGTGTACACCACAGCGCGCTCCACGCAGTACGGCGTGTCGTTGTGGGAGTTCGCCGTGCGCACGGGCACGACGGGCGGCAACCCGCCCGGCGACGGCCTGCTGTCCTACAACAAGCCGGCGTTCGCCTCGTCGTTCCAGGACGACGGCGCCTGCTCCGGGTGCACGCCCGCGAAGGCGGTGGACTTCAACCCGGCTACCCGGTGGGCCACCAGCACCACCACCGGCTGGGTCGACCCGGGTTGGATCTACGTCGACCTGGGCGCGTCCGCGAGGATCAGCAAGGTCGTCGCCCAGTGGGACCCGGCCTACGCCACCGCGTACGAGATCCAGACCTCGGACAACGCCTCCACGTGGACGACGATCCAGTCGGTCACCAACGGCACGGGGTTCAAGCAGACCTTCACCGTGAGCGGCACGGGCCGGTACGTGCGGTTGAACCTGACCAAGCGCAGCGGCCAGTACGGGTACTCGCTGTGGGAGTTCCAGGTCTACGGCACCGGCGGCAGCCCCACGTCGCCGCCGGCGCAGGCACCGGACCCGGGCAACCCGCTGCGGCTGGTGTGGAGCGACGAGTTCAACACGCCCGCGGGCACGAAGCCGGACGCGAGCAAGTGGCGCCCGGAGGTTGGCACCGGGCAGAACGCGGAGCTGCAGTACTACACCGACAACCGCAACGCGTTCACCGACGGCGCCGGGAACATGGTGCTGGAGGCCAGGCGGGAGGTCACGCCGGGTGCGGCGTGCCCGGTCGACCCGGTCAGCGGCAGCGGCACGTGCCAGTACACGTCGGCCCGGATCATCACCGAGGGCAAGGCGTCGTGGACGTACGGCCGGGTCGAGGCCAACATCAAGGTGTCCGGCACCAAGGGCCTGTGGCCCGCGTTCTGGATGCTCGGCAACGACATCTTCAAGGGCACCCCGTGGCCCGGCAGCGGTGAGATCGACATCATGGAGCACCTGGGCCGTGAGCCGAACACCGCGTACCAGACGATCCACGGTCCGGCGTACTTCGGCGGCGGCGGGATCGGCCAGATGAGGGACATCGGCCAGGACTACGCGAACGCGTTCCACCTGTTCCGGCTGGACTGGAACAGCAAGGGCATCGTGTTCAGCATCGACAACGTGACCGTCCTCACCATCGACAAGGCGACGGTGGAGGCGACGCGGGGTCCGTGGGTGTTCGACAAGCCGTTCTTCATCCTGCTCAACAACGCGGTGGGCGGTGACTGGCCCGGTCCTCCGGACGCCACCACCAGCTTCCCGCAGCGCATGTTGGTCGACTACGTCCGCGTCTACCAGTGACGGCTGGTGCGGTCCCGCCTCGGCGGGACCGCACCGCCCGGTATAAAGGCTGACGTGGACCGCAGACCAGTCACGTTGGAAGAGGTCGCGCGGGTCGCGGGGGTTTCCCGGGCCACGGTGTCCCGGGTCGTCAACGGGGTCGCCACGGTGGACCGTGAGCTGCGCCAAGTCGTGGAGAAGGCGATCTCCACGACCGGGTACGCGCCCAACCGCGCGGCGCGCTCGCTCGTCACCCGCCGGGCGGGCGCGGTCGGGCTCGTGCTGCCGGAGGAGGGGCGCACGGTGCACGACCCGTACTTCGGCCGGGTGGTGAGCGGCGTGCTGCCGGTGATCCGGCCGCTGGGGGTGCAGCTCGTGCTGACCACCGGCGACCACCGCGAGGTGGTCGACGACATCCGGCAGCGCAGGCTGGACGGCGTGATCCTGATCCACACCCACGAGGCGGACCCGCTGCCGCGGCTGCTGATCGAGGCGAACCTCCCGGTCGTGCTGGCCGCGCGCCCGGTGCGGCCGATGTCGATCACCTACGTCGACGTGGACCAGGCCGCCGGCGCGGGGCTGGCCGCCGACCACCTGGTGTCCCGCGGGTGCGGCCGGCTGGCGACCGTCACCGGTCCGCTGGAGACGCCCGCCGGTCAGGACCGGCTGCGCGGCTTCCGCGAGGCGGTGGCCCGGCACGGGCTGCCCGAGCCGGTCGTGGTCGAGGGCGACTTCTCCCGCGAGGGCGGCGCCGAGGCGGCCCGGCGGCTGGCGGGCGCGGACGTCGACGGGCTGTTCATCGCCTCGGACCTGATGGCCACCGGCGCGCTGCCGGTGCTGCGCAACAGCGGTCGGCGGGTGCCCGAGGACCTGAAGGTGGTCGGTTTCGACGACAGCAGCCCGGCCGTCGAGTGCGACCCGCCGCTGACGACCGTGCGGCAGCCGGTCGAGGACATGGCCGCCGAGATGGCCCGCCTGCTGGTGGAGCGGGTCGAGCGGCCGGACCGGCCGGTCAGCTCCGTGGTGTTCGCGCCGACGCTCGTGGTCCGCCGGTCGAGCTGAGGCCCTGCCGATCCGGCCACCGCCCGCCGGAGCTGTGAGTTCGCCGGACTCCGGAACCACCGGCCACCCGTCGTCCGTTCTGTCCGTTGTGCTCCCCGTTGACCCCGCACCCACCCGTTCCCCGGCCCGCGTCGTCGCCTTGGCGGGTGCGGTCGCGGTCGTGCTCACCGTCGTCCTCGTCGGCGGCCTCGACGTCTACCGGCTGGGTGGGTCGACCCGGCACCTGCGCCGCACCATCAGCGAGTACGCCCTGGGGCCGCAGCGCTGGGTGTTCGACACGGCCGTCGTGCTGCTGGTGCTCGGGTCGGCCGCGATCCTCGCGGTGCTGGTCCGGCGTGGCGTGACCAGGTGGAACTCGGTGGCCGCGGTGGCGTTCGCCGCCTGGTCGGTCGGGTTGGCGCTGGTGGTGGTCTTCCCGAAGAACAACTGGGCGATCGGCCCGAGCGTCGGCGGCGGCATCCACCGCTTCGGCAGCCTGCTCGCGTTCGTCGCCCTGCCGGTCGCCGCGGTGCTGCTGGCCCGGCCGTGGCGGCGCGACCCGGTGTGGGGCGCGCACGCCCGTCGGACGTCGGCGCTCGGGCTGCTGTCGGCCCTGGCCTTCACGCCGATCCTGTACGCCATCGCGGTGAACGCGGTCGTCGGCACGCCCTGGTGGCGGGTGATCCCGCTCGGGTACGTGGAACGTCTGCTGGTGCTCACCGAGGTGGTCGCGGTGCTGGTGGTGGGCCTGTGGGCGGTCGCGGCGACCCGGTCCGCGCCGCCCGCGGCCGGTCAGCCCGAGTACAAGCCGTCCAACACGTCCCGGTAGCGGGCCTCGATCTCCTTGCGGCGCATCTTGAGGCTGGCCGTGAGGGTGCCGTCGGCCACCGAGAAGTCCTCCGCGAGCACGGCGAACTTCTTGATCGTCTCGTGCCGGGCCAGCTTGGCGTTGGCGGCCTCGACCGCCCGGCCCACCTCGGCGTCCGCGTCGAGGTCGTCGGGCGCGAGGTCGGGGTCGAGGGTGACCAGCGCGACGCAGTAGTTGCGCCCGTCGCCGTGCACCAGCACGTTGCCGATGTACGGGCTGTTGGCCTTGACCTGGCCTTCCACCGCCTGCGGCGCGACGTACTTGCCGCCGGAGGTCTTGATCAGCTCCTTCTTCCGGTCGGTGATGCGCAACCGGCCCCGCTCGTCCAGCTCGCCCATGTCGCCGGTGTGCAGCCAGCCGTCCTGCAACGCCTCGGCGGTCTCCTCGGGCAGGCCGTGGTAGCCGCGCATCACGCCGCGCCCGCCGATCAGCACCTCGCCGTCGTCCGCGATGCGCACCTCGGTGCCCACCAGCGGCGGGCCGACCGTGCCGAGCTTGTTCGCCTCGGGCCGGTTCACGAACGACGCCGCGGAGGTCTCGGTCAGGCCGTAGCCCTCCAGGATGGTGATGCCCGCGCGGTCGAAGAACTCGCCCACCGGCCGGGACAGCGGCGCGGAGCCGGACACGAAGTACTTGATCCGACCGCCCACCCGCTCCCGCAGCTTGCTGAACACCAGCTTGTCCGCGACCTTGCGGCGCAGCGCCCACTCCGGGTGCTCGGCCACGGTGAGCGCCCAGTCGAACAGCTTGGCCCTCACGCCGCCCGCCTCGCGCATCGACGCCACGATCCGCTGGTGGATCTTCTCGAAGATCCGCGGCGCGGCGGCCACGACGGTCGGGCGCAGCCGGAGCAGGTTGTCCGCGATCCGGTCCACGTCGCCGTCCACGGCGGTGGGCACGCCGGTCGCCAGCATCCCGACCTGGAGCACCTTGCCGAACGCGTGGGACATCGGCAGCCACAGGAAGTGCAGGTCCTCCGGCTTCAGCACGCCCAGCTCGCGGATCGCCTCCGCGGTGTAGAGCCAGTTGTCGTGGGTCAGCTCGACGCCCTTGGGCGTGCCGGTGGTGCCGGAGGTGTAGATCAGGGTGGCCAGCCGGTCGGGCGTCAGCTCGTCCACCATCGCGTCGTAGTCGCCCTCGGCGTCGTCGGGCTCCCAGTCGGTCGTGACGACCTTCGCGTCCACCTTGCCCGCCAGGTCCGGGTCCGCGACGACCAGCACGCTCTCCGAGTCGCGGACGATGTGCGCCACCACGTCCGGCGTGCTGCTGGGGTAGATGGTCGTCGTCACGCCGCCCGCGGCGAGCACGGCCAGGTCGGTGAGGATCCAGTCCACGCTGGTGGCGGCCATGATCGCGACGCGCGCCTCGTCCCGCACGCCGAGCTGCCGGAAGCCCAGCGCCCGCCTGCGCACGTGCTCCCCGACCTCGGCCCAGGTCAGCGACGTCCACGTGTCGCCGGTGCGGTGGCGCAGGGCCTCCGCGTCCGGCGTCTCGCGCACGCGTTCACGCAGCAGATCGGGGATGGAACGGGCCACGGTGACCTCCAGGGAGCGGCGCTCTAGAGCGGTACTCTAGCGCCCATGAGGGCGACTGGTCGGCGGGCGGTGCTGGACGCCGCGCTCGCGCTGGTCGACGAGGGCGGGCTGGACGCGGTCACGATCAGCGCGCTCACCGCCCGTTCCGGGGTGTCCAACGGCAGCGTCTACCACCACTTCGGCAGCCGGGCGGGCGTGTTCGCCGTGCTGTACGGGGAGAGCTTCGCGCACTGCGTCGCGGCGATGCTGCCCGCGCTGGGCGACGGCGACGCGGAGCAGGCCGTGCGCGCGGCGGTGGCGCGCTACCTGGGGTGGGTCACCGAGCACCCCGGCCGGGCCCGGTTCCTCTACGCCGCGCCGTCGACCGCGGACCCGGTCGTCAAGGCGGCGGCGTTCGAGCCGGTCGCCCGGTGGTTCGCGGACCGCATGGCGGCGGGGGAGGTGCGGGAGATCCCGTTGTGGGCGTTGGACCCCGTGGTGATGGGACCGGCGCACGAGTGCGCCCGGCGGTACCTGATGGGCGCCCTCGACCTGGCGGTGGCCGCCGATCCGGTCGGTGATGCGGTGTGGGCGGCGGTCGCGCCCGTAGGGTGACCGCATGGCCACTTGGGGCGACCTAGCCGCGTACGTGCACGACACCTACGACGTGATCGCGGAGAACGAGGACGAGATCCGCATCCTGTTCAACTTCGAGCAGTACGACGAGGACGACTCGCGGACCCAGGTGGTCATCCTGGTCCGCGAGGTGCTCGACAAGCTGCACGAGTGGGTGCAGATCGCCTCACCGATCGGGCTGGCGGCGAACGTCGACCTGCACGCGTTCCTCTCCGAGGTCGGCAACTCGACCATCGCGTGCGGCGCGGCGATCATGGGCGAGCACATCGTGCTGCGGCACTCGCTGCCGTTGGCGGACCTGGACATCCACGAGTTCACCGAGCCCCTGGCGCTGCTCGCGGGCACGGCGGACCGGCTGGAGGAGACGTTCTTCGGCGGCGACGACTACTAGCTGGTGCTAGCTTTGGCCTTCCGACGTTCCCGGGAAGGCTCACGCGTGTCCACACGGCCCGTCACGATCGCCGGCTACGAGTCCATGACCCTCCAAGTCCGGGCCGGTCTGGGCGAGCGACGGCTGGTCGCCGCGGTGCGGTCGCTGTTCGTGCGGCACGAGGCGCTGCGGGCGGACGGGTTCACGGCCGAGTCGTGCGTGCACCGGGTGGTGCTGCCGCCCGGACTGGTGCCGCTGGCCGCCGTGGAGGAGGTGCCGGGCGACGCGCCGCTGCGGGTGGTGTGGTTCGACGGCGGTGCGGCGGGCCGGATCGTGCTGGCCGTGCGCCGCGACGTGCTGGCCCTGCTGCCGTGGCACGTGCTGCTGCCCGGCCTGGTGTCGGCGTGGAACGCCAGCACCCACCTGCGGGTGCGCCGTCTCGTGGTGCCGACCGCCTGAGCGCGCCGACCACCTGAGCGCGCCGCCGCGCTGAACGTCCCGGCCTCCGCACGCGCCGACCTCACGAGTGTGTCGGCCTCCGGCCCCTTTCCCGCGTGCGTCGACCCCCGCACCCGTTGACAGCGGACGTCCGGGGGTGCTGTGATCCCTCGCAACAGATAGGAAACTTTCCTAACTGAACCGCCGCCACCGCGTTCCACCTCACCCCTGACCTCGTGGGAGGCACACCGTGGCACTCCGATGGCCCGTACTGACCCTGTTGCCGCCGCTGGTCGCGGCCTTCCTGGCCGTGCCGGCGGCTTCGGCCGACGTCGACGCCGCAGACCTCGGCGCGGCGGCCGTCACCGAGCACCAGGCGGAGAGCGCGACGATCTCCGGCGGCCTGGTCGAGTCGAACCACGCGGGCTACACCGGCGGCGGTTTCGTCAACTACGACAACGCGACCGGCTCGTACGTCGAGTTCACCGTCAACGCCCCGGCCGCCGGCACCGCGACCCTGTCCTTCCGGTACGCCAACGGCACGACCACCACCCGGCCGGTGAGCGTCACGGTGAACGGCGGCGGCGCGACGAGCCTCCCGTTCCCCGGCACCGGCGCGTGGTCGACCTGGTCCACCGGCACGGCGACGGTGTCGCTGGCGGCCGGCGCGAACCGCGTGCGCGCCACCGCGACCACGGCGAACGGCGGCCCGAACCTCGACCGGCTCACCGTCGACACCGCCACCACCGGCGTCGGCCGACCCGCCGACGTGAACGGTCAGCTGCGCGTGTGCGGCGTGAAGCTGTGCAACCAGTACGGCAGGCCGATCCAGCTGCGCGGCATGAGCACGCACGGCATCCAGTGGTACGCGCAGTGCGTCAAGCCGGCGTCGCTGGACGCGCTGGCGACCGACTGGGGCGCCGACGTCCTGCGGATCTCGATGTACGTGCAGGAGGACGGGTACGAGACGAACCCGCGCAAGTTCACCGACCTGGTGCACGGCTACATCGAGGAGGCCACCCGGCGCGGCCTGTACGCGCTGGTCGACTGGCACCAGCTCGACCCCGGCGACCCGAACGCCAACATCGCGTTGGCCCGCACGTTCTTCACCGAGGTCGCGCAGCGGCACCGCGACAAGACCAACATCATCTACGACATCGCGAACGAGCCGAACAACGTGTCGTGGGCGGGGATCAAGTCCTACGCCGAGCAGATGATCCCGGTCATCCGGGCGCAGGACCCCGACGGCGTGGTGTTCGTCGGCACCCACGGCTGGGGTTCGCTCGGCATCTCGGACGGGCGCAGCGAGCAGGACATCATCGCCAACCCGATCAACGCCACGAACTTCATGTACACGTTCCACTTCTACGCCGCGTCGCACCAGGACGAGTACTTCGCCGCGCTGCAGCGGGCGGCGTCGCGGCTGCCGATCTTCGTGACCGAGTTCGGCACCCAGACCTACACCGGCGACGGCGCGAACGACTTCGCCTACAGCCAGAAGTACCTGGACTTCCTGGCGGCCAACAAGATCGGCTGGACGAACTGGAACTTCTCCGACGACTTCCGGTCGGGCGCGGTGTTCAAGGAGGGCACCTGCGACGGGTCCACCTTCACCGGCACGGGCGTGCTGAAGCCCGCCGGCGTGTGGATCCGCGACCGGATGCGGACCCCGGACGACTTCCCGACCAGCTGAGCGGACCGGGGGTGCGGCGTGCGCTCACCGCGGCGCACGCCGTGCCCCCGGGTCACTTTCGGCGGTGAGGCGGTCGTCGGCGGTGCGGGAGGATCGTCGGTGGTGGGTCGTGCCGAGGTCCGAGGGGGCGCACGTGAGGAGGTCGGGGAGCAGCGCACGCACCGGTGACACGGCGGCCGTGGTCGGTCTGGGGGTGGCCGCGGCGCGCAGCGGTGACGTCGCGGCGGCGGAGGTCTGGTACCGCGCGGCGGCCGACCGCGGTGACGTGGACGCCATGTTCAGCCTGTCCGCGCTGCACCAGGGCGCGAGGAGGGCGAGCGGTGGTGGAACCGGGCCGTCGCCGCCCGCCAGGCCGACGCCATGAGGGCGTTGCGGCTACCGGACTGAGGCGGCGCACGACCCGCTCGCAGTCGCCCGTCCGCGGGTCACCCGGTGGGACGGCCCCGGAGCCGGCGGTTCAGGACACCGGCCAGGTGTGCACCGGCTCGTTGCTGTGCATGAGGTCCCGGTAGGTGCGCAGCATCCGCCGCAACGCCTCGGGCCGGTCCAGGGCGGTGTGGTCGTAGTGGTGGTGGAAGGCGCGCGCCTGCCACGTCGCACCGTTCACTCCGGTCAGGCAGCGCTGCTCGATCACGCCGAGCAGCCGGTCGCGCTCGGCCGCGTCCACCTTCATCCGCACCAGGCCCTCGTGCGCCATCGGCAGCAGGCGGCGCAGCACCAGCTCCGCCACCGGCACGGTGCCGAGCCCCGGCCAGTACACCTGCGCGTCCAGGCCCGCCCGCGCACCAGCCGTGAAGTTGTCCTCCGCCGCGCTGAACGACATCTGCGACCACAGCGGCCGCTCCTCCTCGGCCAGCACGCGCACCAACCCGTAGTAGAACGCGCCGTTCGCCAGCATGTCGACCACGGTCGGCCCGGCCGGCAGCGTCCGGTTCTCCACCCGAAGGTGGGGCTGGTCGCGCACCACGTCGTACACCGGCCGGTTCCACCGGTAGATCGTGCCGTTGTGCAACCGCAGCTCCGCCAACGACGGCGTGTCGCCGCGCTCCAGCACCTGCACCGGGTCTTCCTCGTCGCAGATGGGCAGCAACGCGGGGAAGTACCGCACGTTCTCCTCGAACAGGTCGAAGATCGACGTGATCCACCGCTCCCCGAACCACACCCGCGGCCGGACGCCCTGTTCCTTCAGCTCGTCGCTGCGCGTGTCCGTGGCCTGCTGGAACAACGCGATCCGGGTCTCCCGCCACAGCTCCTTGCCCAGCAGGAACGGCGAGTTGGCCCCGATCGCGACCTGCACGCCCGCGATGGCCTGCGCCGCGTTCCAGTACGCCGCGAAGTCCTCCGGCGACACCTGGAGGTGGAACTGCGTGCTCGTGCACGCCGCCTCCGGCACGATCGAGTCCGCGGTGAGCTGCAACCGCTCGACGCCGCTGATCGCGATCTGCAGGTCCTCGCCGCGCGCGGCCAGCACCTGCTCGTTCAGCAGCAGGTACCGCGGGTTGCCCGACAGCGCGTCCACCGCCAGGTGCTTGGGCTGCAGCGTCGGCAGGATCCCGATCATCACCATGTGCGCGTCGACCTCGCGCGCCTTGTGCTCGGCCTCGTTCAACGACGTCCGCACGACGTCCTCGAACGCGGAGATCCCGCCGCCGGTCAGCAGCCGCGGCGCGACGTTGATCTCCAGGTTCCACTGGCCGAGCTCGGTCACGAAGTCCGGGTCCGCGATGGCCTCCAGCGCCTCGGCGTTGCGCATCGTCGGGTCGCCCGCGTCGTCGACCAGGTTCAGCTCGATCTCCAGCCCCGTCGTGGGCCGGTCGAACTCGAACCGGGACTCGCTCAGCATCCTGGCGAACACGTCCAGGCACCGGCGCACCTTCGTGCGGTACCGCGTCCGGTCGTCGCGGGTGAACTGGTGTCGCTCGACCTCGTCGCCCATACCCCCGCCTTCTCAGCCCGATCAGCGCGCGGGTACCGCGATCGCGGTCACCACAAACCCCTCCCGCGCCAGCCAGCGACCCGTGAACCCGTCCACCGCGACGCCGTCCACCACCGGCGGCTCGACGAGGATCCGCGCGGTGAACGTGCCGTCGTCCGGGTTGATGGTCACCTCCGCATCCTCGAACCCCAGCCACGCCCGCGCCAGCGGGAACCACGCCTTGTACACCGACTCCTTCGCGCTGAACAGCAACCGGTCCCACGCGACCTTGTCGCTCGCCGCCCTCAGCTCACCCATCCGGGCCAGCTCGCCGGGCACCGCGACGGCCTCCAGCACGCCGTCCGGGGTCGGCTCGTTCGGCTCGGCGTCGATGCCGATGGTCCACACGTCGGAGGCCCGCGCCACGGCCGCCGCGCGGTAGCCCTTGCAGTGCGTGATGCTGCCGACCACGCCCTCCGGCCACATCGGCTCACGCTTGGGACCGGGCAGCAGGGGCACGGGCGGGAAGCCGAGGGCCGCCAGCGCGGTGCGCGCGCAGTGCCGCCCGGTGGTGAACTCCTTGCGCCTCTTGTCCACCGCGCGGGCGATGTGCTCCTCCTCCTCGGGGAACAGCACCACCCCGTCGGGGTCGTCGAACGCGTCGAACGCCGACACCGGCGGCGCGAGCAGGTCGTTGATCATCGGGCGTCCCCCTCGCGCAGCACGTCCAGCAGCGGTGCCGCGGTCCAGCCACGCGGCTGCCACTCCCGCGGGTAGCCCAGCGACACCTCGTCGAAGCGGACGCCGTCCTTGCGGATCGTGCGCGGGATGTGCAGGTGTCCGTAGACCACCACCGCCGCGCGGAACCGCAGGTGCCAGTCCGCCGTCCGCTCGCTGCCGCACCACAGGGCGAATTCGGGGTACCGCAGCACGAACGTGGGATCCCGGACGAGGGGCCAGTGGTTGATCAGCACGGTCCGCAACGACGTGTCCACGGTGCGCAACCGGCGTTCGGTCTCCACGATCCGCGCCGCGCACCAGGCGTCACGGCTCGGGTACGGGTCGGGGTGCAGGAAGTACTCGTCGGTGCAGATGACACCGGCCTCCTGGGCGACGGCGAGCGCGGACGCCTTGTCCGTCGTGCCCGCCGGCCGGAACGTGTAGTCGTAGAGCGTGAACAGCGGCGCCACCGCCACCGGCCCGCCCTGCCCCTCGAACACCGCGAACTCGTCCTCGGGGGTGAGCACGTCGATGCTGCGGCACAGCTCCACCAGCTGCTCGTAGCGCACCGCGCCGCGGGCCTGCGCCGGGTCGTCCTTGGTGGTCCACAGCTCGTGGTTGCCCGGCGACCAGACCACCTTGGCGAACCGGCCGCGCAGCACGCCCAGCGCCCACTCGACGTCGTCGAACTTCTCGGCCACGTCGCCCGCCACGATCAGCCAGTCGTCGGGGGAGTGCGGTCGGATCGCTTCGACGAAGTCGCGGTTCTGCTGGTACGTCACGTGCAGGTCGCTGGTGGCGAGGAGTCGCGGCGGAGTGGTCACGCTGCCGAGCGTATCCGTGCCTGAGGGCGACGGGGGAGTGACCGCTCATCCGCTCGTCGCTCGTCCGTGGCCGTTCGACGGAGCGGGGGGAGCCGCGTGACGCTGGACCACTCCCGTTCGTCGCGCGGTTCCTTACCAGGGGGCGTCGGTGTTCCTAGCGTGATGGGCATCACGACAGTCCTGGGCGGAGGACCTGATGACCAACTACGTACGACCAGCGCAGCCGTTCGGTCGAACGGTGGGCGCGGAGATCGCCCGCCAGGCGCAACAGCACGCGCACCCGGCGGTCGCACCGAGGCGCAACGACGACGCCGCCCTGGCCATGTTGCTGCGCGCCCGCCAGCGCGGCGACGCCCAGCGGCAGGAGCCGTGGGTGCGCCGGGCACCGGAAGCGCCTCCCCGACCCCCGCACGCCGACGTGATCGAGCAACTGGCCGTGCGCCTGGTGCCGCCGTCGTTGTGGGCGGCCGTGGAGCCGCTGCTGCCACCCGCGAAGGTGCGCCGCCAGGGCGGCGGCCGGGGTCGGGTGTCGGACCGGGCCATCTTCACCGCGATCGTCTTCGTGCTCACCAGCGGTTGCGCGTGGCGGCACCTGCCGCCGACGTTCGGCGTGACCGTGCCGACCGTGCACCGGCGGTTCCAGGAGTGGAGCGAGGCCGGGCTGTGGCCGAGGCTGCGGCGGGTGGCGATGGAGGGCGCGGCGGACGGCGAGTGGCTCCGGCTGGTGCTGGAAGCAGCGGAACGACGCGGCGCGCGCGCCGCGGGCTGAGCGGATCGGGGAACGACGGTGGCTCCGCGGGCGTCCCACAGCCGAACCGGGACGTCCGCGGCCACCGAACGTCCCACTGGAGGTGTTCGACGTGGAAGAGCTGTCCAGACGTGAGATCGCCCTGCTGAGGGCGACGGTCGCGAACCGGGTCGACCTGACCGGCAGCGCGGAACCCGACCTGCGGGTCGACGGCCTGCCGTTCTGCGACCCCACCGCGGCGCGCGCACTCGTGCACGCCGGCCTGATCGAGGCGTCGGCCCCGGTCGCGCCGGGTCACCGGGCCCAGGCCCGCCACACCCCCGCCCGCGCCGCGGCCCAGGGCGAGGCGTCGCCCGCCGCCGG
>NZ_JBFAAX010000131.1:0-14338 GCF_040639995.1 Actinosynnema sp. NPDC023658
CCTTCTCGGCGCGTCCGGGCCCGTCTCAGCGCGTGGCGCCCGCCGGGCCGCCCACCGCGACCGCCTCCCCACCGGCCTCGTCGCAGACCTCCGGGTCGACCTGCCCGTGGGTCTTCGCACCCGCTCCGACGCCGGTCCCGCGGCCACCGCGGTCGGCGGCGCGGAGCACGACGTCGAGCAGGCCGGGGAACAGTTCGTCGAGGTCGTCGCGCCGCAGCGACACCCACCGCTGGTTGCCGCGCGCCCTGGTCCGGGTGATGCCCGCCTCCCGCAGCACGCGCAGGTGCTGCGACAGGGTGGACTTGGCGACGTCCACCATGAGCGCCCCGCAGAGGCGCTCGCCGTCGGCCTCGATCTGCCGCACCACCGCCAGCCGGGTGGCGTCGCTCAACGCGTGCAGCACCGCGCCCAGCTCGATCGCGCTGCGCTCGGGCTCGTCCAAGTTCGGCACCTGGTCGGCACCTCCAGCTCGTCGGGCTCCTGCTTCCTGGGTGGGTACCCGGTCAGGTGTGCGACAAGGTACCCGTGGACGGCTCACGTTCCGCCCGATGCGCGAGGATGAGCGGTCGCGTAGACCTCGCGCAAGGTGTTGACGGTGACCAGCGTGTAGACCTGCGTCGTCGTCACGGAGGCGTGCCCCAGCAGTTCCTGCACGACGCGCACGTCAGCGCCCCCTTCGAGCAGGTGGGTGGCGAACGAGTGCCGCAGGGTGTGCGGCGAGACTTCGGCTTCGACGCCCGCCCGTTCGGCCGCGGCCTTCAGCACGTGCCAGGCGGTCTGCCGGGACAGCCTGCCGCCGCGGGCGTTGAGGAACAGCGCGGGCGTGCCGCGCTTGGCCAGGGCGGGGCGGGCGCGCACCAGGTAGGCGTCGAGCGCCTGGAGCGCGGGGCGGCCGACGGGCACGATGCGCTGCTTGCCGCCCTTGCCGTCGAGCAGCACGGTGCGTTCGGCGGTGTCGACGTCGTCCACGTCCAGTCCGACGACCTCGGAGATCCGCGCGCCGCTGGAGTACAGCAGTTCGAGCAGGGCGCGGTCGCGCAGGTGGGCGGGGGTGTCGGTGGGGCCTTCGAGGAGCTTCAGCACGTCGTGGACGGGCAGCGCCTTGGGCAGGCGGCGCGGTGGCGTCGGCGGGCGGACGGGCCGGGCCGGGTCGTGCGGGGTGAGGCCTTCGAGGTGGGCGAACCGGTGCAGGCCGCGGACCGCGACCAGGGTGCGCGCGGCGGAGGAGGCCGCCAGGCCGGACTCGCGCAGCACCGCCAGGAAGTCACCGACCAGGGCCTCGGTGACGTCGGCCAGGTCGTCGACCCCCTTGGCCACCAGGTGCTCGGCGTACCGGCGCAGGTCCCTACCGTACGAGTCGAGCGTGTTGCGCGCCGTGCCCCGCTCCACCGCCAGGTGGTCCAGGAAAGCTCTCATCGCACGCCCCGCAGGGGTACCCGCCAAGGGGACCCCTGCTTTTACCTTACCGGCGGGGTCCGACAATTCCGGCGCTCCACCCTCCGCCCGCGATGCTCCGGACCCCACCTTCCCGGCCTCCCCACCCACCACTCGACCAGTCACGTCCACGTCACCCGCAGCCCGGTCATCCCCAGCTCGCTCATCCGCAGCCCGATCGCCCGCAACTCCGCCACCCTCAGCCCGGTCATCCGCAGCCCGGTCATCCTCAGCCCGGTCGCCCGCAGCCCGGCCACCCCCAGCTCGCTCATCCACAGCCGGGTCACTCACCGGCCCACCACCAGCAACTCCACCACCCACAACTCCGTCACCCACGGCCCCGGCACCCCACCCCAGGCGCTCACAGCCCCGCCCCCACTCGCGGAACCCCGGCACCGCAGTTCGCACGCCCGTGCCGCGCACCGACCGGAATCCCTTGTCCGCCAACGCAGCCACGCAGGGCAGTGTGACGTTCGCGCGCGCCCGCGTCGAGGCCGCACCGCACCCACCGGTCGGTGGCGGTGCGGCACTCGTGGTCCTGCACCCCTCGGGGAACGCCGGCCGGCACGTCCGAAGCGTAGGTCGACCTACCGGTTGGGGCTCGACCAGCGCGTTCCGGCTCGACCGCCCCTCACCGGCTGTTAGCGTCTACCCGTGTCGGAACCACACCAGGTGCGCATCGGTGACCAGCAGCGCGAAGAGGCGATCAGCGCGCTGAACGACCACTTCGCGGCCGGTCGCCTGGAGATCGGCGAGTACGAGCAGCGCGTCGGCTACGCGTCCGCGGCCCAGTCCGCGCAGGAGCTGGCCTCGCTGTTCCACGACCTGCCGCAGCCTCACCCCGTGTTCCTGCCGCCGTCCTACCCGCCGACCGCCGCGTACGCTCCCCCGCCGCCGCCCGGGTACACCGGGTACGCCACCCCGGGTTACGGCGTCCCCGGCCAGGGTGCCCCCGGCTACCCGCCTCCCGGCTACCCGCCTCCCGGCTACGCGGGCCCGTCCCAGGCCTACGGCACGGGGTACGGCTACCCGCCCGGCTTCAACCCGAACGCGCCGTACGGCCTGGACCCGGTGACCGGGCAGCCGCTGTCGGACAAGTCGCGCATCGCGGCGGGCGTGCTGCAGCTGGCGCTGCCGTTCGGCATCGGCCGGTTCTACATCGGGGACACCGGGATCGGCATCGCGCAGCTGCTGACGTGCGGCGGGTGCGGCATCTGGTCGTTGATCGACGGGATCATCCTGCTGGTCAACGGCGGCACCGACAGCCAGGGCCGCAAGCTACGCGACTAGGTTCCGCACGAGCATCCACGTGACGGCCAGCGCCACCACCGGCACGCCGACCTTCCGCGACACCGGCGGCGCGGGCCGCCCGTCCCTGGCCGCCCGGAACCACCGCACCCACAGCCAGACCAGCAGCGGCAGCCCGGCCAGCAGCATCACGGCGTTGAAGTGCCAGGCGCCGACCAGGTCGCCGTGCAGCAGGGCGTGCACCATCCGGGTGGACCCGCAGGCCGGGCACTGGATGCCGGTCAACGCGTAGAGCGGGCACGGCGGCAACAGCGACCCGGGCCGGTTGGGGTCCACGAACAGCAGCACCCCGCACCCACCCACCGCCGCCGCGGCCACCGCCAACGGACCCCGCACACCCACGAACACCATCATCCGCTCCGACCACGGGCCGCGCCGACCCCTGAACGTTCAACTCACCTGTCCTGCACGTAGGACACGCGCGTTCCGGACGTAGGACACGCACGACCTGAACGTAGGACACGGGTGACCCGGACGTAGGACACGCGCGGTCCGAACGTTGAACTCACCGGTCCTGAGCGTAGGACTCTCGCGACCTGGACGTAGGACTCTCGCGAGAGTCCTACGTCCGGCACCGGCGAGTCGAGCGCCCGGACCCCCGGGCGGAGCGGTCAGGAGTCGCGGGAGGCGAAGCGGGTCGGGCGGTCGCGGAACGGGGCGTCGGACGGACGCCCCTCGCCACCGCCGGTGACCACGACGTGCGCGGCGAGCAGGCCGGACACGGCGGGGCCGTTGACGATCTCCCCGGCCAGGACCATGTCCACCGCCTCGGCCAACGGGAAGGTCTTCGCCTCCAGGTCGGCCTCCTCGTCGCCCTGCACGTCGCGGTCCACGACGCTGAGGCCGCGGGCCAGGAACACCCGCACCACCTCGTCGGTGAACCCGGGAGACACGGCGACGTCCACCAACGTCACCCACTCCGACGCCGCCAGCCCGACCTCCTCGGCCAGCTCGCGCCGGGCCGCGTCCAGCGGCGTCTCGTCACCCGCGTCCAACAACCCGGCCGGCAGCTCCCACAGCCGCCGGCCCAGCGGGTGCCGGTACTGGTCGATCAACGTGACCGCACCGGCGTCGTCCAAGGCCACCACCGCCACCGCGCCGAGGTGTTCCACCACCTCGCGCGACGCCGTACCGCCACCAGGCATGGCGACCTCGTCCACCCGCAACGCGACGACGCGCCCGACGTGCACGTCCCGCGACGAAACAGTGCCGAACTCGTGCCGCCCGCTCACTGGGCCACCCCCGCGGTCTCGGGCAGCGGCAGCCGGTCGGCCAGCCGGTAGTCCAGCGCCGCCTTCACGAACGCCGCGAACAGCGGGTGCGGGCGGGTCGGGCGGGACTTCAGCTCCGGGTGCGCCTGCGTGGCCACGAAGAACGGGTGCACGTCGGCGGGCAGCTCGACGAACTCCACCAGCCGCCCGTCCGGCGACGTCCCGGAGAACACCAGGCCCGCGTCGGACAGCTGCGACCGGTAGGCGTTGTTCACCTCGTAGCGGTGCCGGTGCCGCTCGGACACCTCGGTCGACCCGTAGGCCGACGCGACCTGCGACCCCGGCAGCAGCGACGCGGGGTACGCGCCGAGCCGCATCGTGCCGCCCATGTCGCGCTGACCGGAGACCACGTCCTCCTGGTCGGCCATGGTGCTGATGACCGGCGACCCGGTGTCCTCGAACTCCGAGGAGTTCGCGTCGGAGATGCCCGCGAGGTTGCGCGCCGCCTCGATGACCAGGCACTGCAACCCCAGGCACAGGCCCAGCAGCGGGATGCCGCGGGTCCGGGCGTAGGTGATGGCCCCGATCTTGCCCTCGATGCCGCGCACCCCGAAACCGCCGGGGATGAGGATCGCGTCGAGCCCGCCGAGGGCGTGCGCCGCGCCGGACGGCGTCTGGCACTCGTCGGACGGCACCCACGCGATCTCGACCTTGGTGCGGTGCGCGAACCCGCCCGCGCGCAGCGCCTCGGTCACCGACAGGTAGGCGTCGGGCAGGTCGACGTACTTGCCGACCAGGCCGATGCGGACCTTCTCGGACGGGTTGTGCACCCGGTCGAGCAGGTCACCCCACACGGTCCAGTCGACGTCGCGGAACGGCAGGTCCAGCCGCCGCACCACGTACGCGTCCAGGCCCTCGCCGTGCAGCACCTTGGGGATGTCGTAGATGGACCGCGCGTCCACCGCCGCCACCACGGCCTCGGTGTCCACGTCGCACATCAGGCCGATCTTGCGCTTCAACGCGTCCGGGATCTCCCGGTCCGCCCGGCACACGATGGCGTCGGGCTGGATGCCGATGTTGCGCAGCGCGGCCACGGAGTGCTGCGTCGGCTTGGTCTTCAGCTCACCGGAGGGCGCGAGGTAGGGCACCAGCGACACGTGCAGGAAGAACACGTTGTCGCGGCCCACGTCGTGACGGACCTGCCGGCACGCCTCCAGGAAGGGCAGCGACTCGATGTCACCGACCGTGCCGCCGACCTCGGTGATCACCACGTCGGGGACGACGCCGTCCGGTCCCGGCTCGGCCATGGCCCGGATGCGCCGCTTGATCTCGTCGGTGATGTGCGGGATCACCTGGACCGTGTCGCCCAGGTACTCGCCGCGCCGCTCCTTCGCGATGACCTCGGAGTACACCTGACCGGTGGTGACGTTCGCGTCGCCGGACAGGTCACGCGCCAGGAACCGCTCGTAGTGGCCGATGTCGAGGTCGGTCTCCGCGCCGTCGTCGGTGACGAACACCTCGCCGTGCTGGAACGGGTTCATCGTGCCCGGATCGACGTTCAGGTAGGGGTCGAGCTTCTGCATGGTCACCCGGAGACCACGAGAGGTGAGCAGCTGACCGAGGCTCGACGCGGTCAACCCCTTGCCGAGGGAGGAAGCCACACCCCCGGTGACGAAAACGTGCTTGGTCGTACGTGCCTGCTGCACCAAGGAGGCTCCCCGTGGTCTGGATGTCCGCTAGGGGCCGGCCGCGGTGGTTCCGCACAGCTCAGCGCCCTGTCCACGGGCCCTAACGCTAACACGCCGCCGGTCACCCAGCGCGCTGGTGGGTGCGGAGTCGCATCACTCGGATGGCCTAGGACCGTGCGACCAGGGGACCACGACGCGACGACCAGGGCGCGAACCCCCGTTCCCGCTCGTCAGCCCGCCGTTCCCGGCGCGGGGCCTTCCGCGTTGCCCGCCAGCCCGTACCGACCGGCCTTGCCCGCCAGCTGCTCACGCAGCGCGAGCACCACCACCACCCGTCCGGCCGCCGTGTCGGCGTGGTCCACGGTCGACAGCACGGACGTCGCCGCCGTGTCCGCCCGCACCACGCCCACCGCGCCCGTGCCGTCGGCCGAGCCGCTGCCGCCCGCCAGCACCGTGCCCGCGCCGGACCGGTCGAGCTGGGCGGCGAACCGCGCCACCACCGCCGCCCGGTCGGACGCCGAATCACCCGTCAGCGAGCCCCCGGTCAGCACGACGGCCAACTGCGCGGGCGCGGGCACCTGGCCCGCCTTGACGAACCCGGAGCTGGACAGCCCGCCCAGCGCCGCCGCCGCCTCGTCCGGGGTGGCGCGCGGCTTGTCGGTGTCCTTGTCGAGCAGCAGCACGGACCCGAGCAGGCCGCCCGCGCGGGTGCCGGGGTCGGCGCCGGTGGGCAGCTGGGTGCCCGCGGGTTGCAGCCGGGCGACCAGGTCGAGCAGCTGGTCGGCCTTGTCCGGGTCGGTGAACGACTCGGCGAGCTGGAGCTCACCGGTGAGCTTCGCGCCCGCCGCGCGCAGCAGGTCGACCAGCGCGTCCCGGTCCCCCGGCGCGGCATCGGCGGTGGTGACCAGCACGACGGTCCGGTCGGTCAGCTGCCCCGCCACCGCCAGCGGACCGATCGAGCCCGCGAACCGGTCGGCGTCGGAGAGCCGGGCGTCCAGGCCGTTGCGCTCGGCCTGAAGGGTCGCGACCTGCCGGTTCAACGCGCCGTTGTCGTCGGTGATGCCGGACAGCAGCCGGCCGCTGATCGCGGTGGAGCCGAGCACCACCCCGAGGGCCAGTGCCAGGAACACCGCGGTGATCGAGACGATGTGGTAGCGCAGCGAGATCACGCGAACAACCCCTTGAGCCAGTCGACGGCGGATCGGAACGCGCCGGCGACGAGGTCGGTGTAGACCGCGCCGACGCCGGAGACGGCCAGCGCGGTCACCATCGCCACGACCGCGGCCAGCACCAGCAGGGCCACCAGGCCCGACGAGATCCGGCTGCGGTGCAGGGTCGCGACGGCGTAGGAGTCCACGAGCTTGTTGCCGAGCTTGAGCCGGGTGAGGAACGTCGAGGGGGTGGACCCGGCGTTGCCGCGGTCCAGGAACTCCCGCAGCCCGGCCTGCAGGCCCACCGTCACCACCAGCGACGCGCCGTGCGCCTCGGCCAGCAGCAGCGCCAGGTCCTCGGCGTTGCCGGCCGCCGGGAACGTCACCGCGCCGATGCCGAGGTCCTGGATGCGCTCCAGGCCGGGCGCGTGGCCGTCGACCTGCGCGGGCACCACGACCTCGGACCCGGCCCTGAGGGTCTCGGTGCCGATGGCGTCCGGGTCTCCGACGATGACGTCCGGCTTGTACCCGGCTTCGTGCAGGGTGTCCGCGCCCGCGTCCACGCCGATCAGCACCGGCCGGTGCTCGCGGACGTACTTGCGCAGGGCGCGCAGCTCCTCGGCGTGCCGGGGACCGCCCGCGACGACCAGCACCTGCCGGTCGCGCATCGGCACGTACAGCTCGGGCACGCCGACGCCGTCGAGGATGAGCGCCCGCTCCCGGCGCAGGAACTCGGTGGTGTTCGCGGAGAACGCCTCCAGCTGCGCGGCCATGCCCGCCTTGGCCTCGATCATCGCGTCCGCGATCGACTCGGCGTCCTGCTGGACGCCCCGCGCGACCTCCTTGCCGCCGACGAACACCGCGCCGTCGTGCAGCCGCAGCCGGGCGCCCTCCTTCAGCTCGCGCAGCACCGCCGTGCCGACGCCGTCGACCAGCACGACGCCCGCCTCGACCAGCAGCTCCGGGCCGAGGTTCGGGAACCGGCCGGAGATGGACGGCGAGGCGTTGACCACGCCCACCACCCCGGCGTGCACGAGGGCCTCGGCCGTGCGGCGGTCGATGTCGACGTGGTCGAGGACCGCGACGTCACCGGGCCCCAACCGGCGCAGCAGGTCACCCGAGCGGCGATCGACCCGCGCCACGCCGGTGACGCCTGGCTGTTCGTGGTTCGTGCGGCCGAGCAACCCGGAGAGCTTCATGCCCCCGATGGTGACCCACCGCGCGGGCGGTGGGCGGCCAACACGCCGAGCCGGTAGGGGCAGGTCAAGGCCGTATTCATTCCACAGTGGACGGATTTCCCCCGGTCGGGTGACGGCCGTCGCCGGTCGACCGGTCCGGTGCCGTGCGCGCACCCGGCAGCTCCGCCCCCGACAGATCGGCTCCGGACGGCTCCGTCCCGGACGGCTCGGCTCCGGACAGCTCGGAGCCGGACAGCACCGCCCCGGGGAGCCCGGCCCCGCGGAGCTCGGTCCCGGGCAGCTCGGCCACCGGCGGCACGGGCCCGGCCTCGGTCACGTCCAGCTCGGTGACGGGGATGGCGATGCCGAACGGAGGCGTGTCGTCGTCATCGCCGACCTGGTAGACCGACGCGCCCTCGGGTCGGGGCAGGCGTGCCGGCCACTCCTGCGCCAGCACCACGCCGACCAGCAGCGCCACCGCCGCACCACCGACCAGCCAGGTGCCCGTGCCCACGAACCCCCGCGAGACGACGTCGGCGCTGCTCCTGCCGGCGTTGGCGCCGAACAACGTCCGCAACGTCTCCAGCACCGTCCACAGCGTGCCGACGACCATCCCGAAGCCCGTGAGCACGCCGAACCGGCCGATCGCGGCGAGCAGCGGCGACCGGAACTGGAGGAGCGCGCCGGCGGCGGCGAGGACGGCGGCGAAGGCCAGGGCGTAGCCGTAGACGGGGAAGTCGAACCCGGTGCCGCTCGGGCTCGGGTCCGGCATCGGCTCCTGCACGTACTCCCACCCGGTGAGCGCCACCACCCGGCGCTCGCCCTCGGGCAGGGGGCCGTTCGGCCCGTACTTCAGGATCGTCTCGTTGCCGTACAGCGGGAACAGCGAGCCCAGCACCACGAACAGCGCGCCCGCGCCGATGGTGATGACCGCGATCGTGCGGCGGGTCATGTGGCGATCTCCTCGGTGTCCGGGGCGTGCGACGCGGCCCACCACACCACACCTACCAGCACCACCGCGCCGCGCGCCGCCTCCGATCGGCCGACCGGGTGCCGCGGCGGGACCGCCGCGCGGGCGGCGCGGTCAGGCGCTGCCGTCCGAGGGGTCCGGCCGGCGGTAGTCCGACTCCGGGAGCTGCGCCACCTCGACCACCGGCATCCCGAGCCGCGGGGTGTCCACGTCGTCGGAGCCCGCGTCGCCCGGAACGTCGTCCCGGACGTCGTCCCCGACCTCGCCGCCGGCGTCGTCGACCCGGTGGACCAGCGGACCGGCAGGTCGCCGCTCGGGCCGCCGGGCGTGCAGCAGCACCACCCCCGCCACCGCGACCAGCACCGACGCGCCCAGCACCGCCACGCCGTCACCGGTCTCCGCGCCGTAGGAGCCGACGTCCGTGTTCACCGAGCGGCCGAGCGCCGCCGCGGCCACGGAGATCGTCGCCCACACCGAACCGGCCAGCAGGCCCGTGGCGGCGATCGCGGTGTAGCGGGCGGCCAGGCGCTGCGACTCCGGCAGGAACACCAGCGCCGCCGCCACCGCCAGCAGCACCGCCGCGACCACCACCGGCGCACCGAGCTGGGGACTCGGCCCGAGCATGGCGTCCAGTTCCGGCCCGGCGTCGTCCGATCTGGTGTCCCACGACGTGGTGGTGAACCCGAGCCGGGTGGACCCGAACGTGCTGCCCTCCCAGAACAGCGGCAGGAACGTGCCGATCACGGCTGCGACACCGGCCGCCAGGAGCAGGCCCGCGCCGAACAGCCGTCGGTTCACTTCTTCTTCGCCTTGCGGCGCACGACGGGCACGCTCTCCTTGTCCGCCTTGGCCGCCGCCAGCAGTTCCTCGGCGTGCGCGCGACCGGTGTCGGTGGAGTCCATGCCCGCGAGCATCCGGGCCAGCTCGACCACCCGCTGCGACTCGTCCAACCGCCGCACACCGCTGCGGGTCAGCACGCCGTCCGCCGTCTTGTCCACCACCAGGTGCCGGTCCGCGAACGCGGCGACCTGCGGCAGGTGCGTGACCACGATGACCTGGTGGCTGCGCGCCAACCGGGCCAGCCGGCGGCCCACCTCGACCGCCGCCCGACCACCGACACCGGCGTCGACCTCGTCGAACACCAGCGTGGGCACCGGGTCGGAGTGCGACAGCACGACCTCCAGCGCCAGCATCACCCGCGACAGCTCACCGCCGGACGCGCCCTTGTGCACCGGCAGCGCCGGCGCCCCGGGGTGCGCGATCAGCCGCAGCTCCACGTCGTCCACACCGCTGGCGCCCGCGTGCAGCAGCTGCGCGCCCACCTTCAACGCCTGCGCGTCGCCCTGCTCGGCCACCCGGGGCCGCACCGCTACCTCGACGGTGGCGTGCGGCATGGCCAGACCCGTCAGCTCGTCCGACACCGCCCGGCCCAGCTCCTCGGCCGCGGTGACCCGCTCGGCCGTCACCTGCTGCGCGTACCCGGCCAGCTCCGCGGCCAGCTCGTCGCGCCGCACGGCCAACGCCGCCAACGCCTCGTCGGACGTGTCCAGCCCCGACAGCCGCGACGACGCGTCCTGCGCCCACGCGATCACGCCGTCGACGTCGGCCGCGTACTTGCGCGTCAACGACTTCAGCTCGGCCTGGCGGGCGAGCACCTGCTCCAACCGCGCCGGGTCGGCGTCCAGGTGCTCCAGGTACGACGCGATCTCCGCGCCGACGTCGGCCAGCAGCGTCTCCGCCTCCACCAGCCGAGGCTCCAGGTCGCGCAGCTTCGGGTCGTCGGAGGCCACCAGCCGCCGCCGGGCCTCACCGATCAGCCCCAGCGCGCCGGGCACGTCCGGGTCGCCGTCCGGCGAGCCCGCCACCGCGTACTGCGCGCCGGACGCGGACTCGCGCAACTGGTCGGCGTCGGCCAGCCGGCGTGCTTCCGCGACCAGCTCCTCGTCCTCGCCCGGCTTCGGGTCGACCGCGGTGATCTCGGCCAGGCCGTGCCGCAGCAGCTCGGCCTCGCGCGCCAGCTCGTGCGACCGCGCGGTGCGCTCGGACAGCTCCGTGGCGACCCGCAGCCACTCGTCGCGGATCTTCCGGTAGGCGCGCAGCGGCTCCGCGACGTCGTCACCGGCGAACCGGTCGAGCACCGACCGCTGCTCGGCGGGCCGCAGCAGCCGCAGCTGGTCGTTCTGCCCGTGCACCGCGAGCAGCTGCTCGGCCAGCTCGGACAGCACGCCGACCGGCACGGACCGACCGCCCAGGTGGGCCCGGGAACGCCCGTCGGCGCCGACGGTGCGGACCGCGATCACGCTGCCGTCGTCGTCGGGCTCACCGCCGACCTCCTCCGCGACCTTCGCCGCAGGGCTGCCCGCGGGCGCGACGAACCGCCCCTCGACCACCGCCTTGTCCGCGCCGTTGCGCACGCGGGACGCCTCGGCCCGACCACCGCCCAACAGGTGGAGCCCGGTCACGACCATCGTCTTGCCCGCGCCGGTCTCGCCCGTCACCACGGTGAAACCGGCATCGAGCTCAAGGGTGGCCTCGTCGATCACACCGAGGCCCTGGATGCGCATCTCGGCCAGCACGTCCGGAACACTACTGGGCGACGCGGACAAAGCGTGTGCTCGGGGGCGGGTGTTTCCCCCCGGTCCACCCCCGCGGGTCCTGTTGATCTAGCCGCCGGCGGACTGCCGGCCTACCTGGCGGACGGGCCGCGCCACCCCTGCACCGGCAGCTCGAACTTCTCCACCAGCCGGTCGGTGAACGGCCCCGGTCGCAGCCGGATCAGCCGCAAGGGCGTGCTGCCGCCGACGACCTCGACCCGCGCGCCGGGCGGCAGGTTCACCGTGCGGCGACCGTCCGCGCACAGCACCGCCGCCTCACCCCCCGAGTCGACCTCCAGCGCCACCACCGACGCCGGCGACACCACCAAGGGCCGCGCGAACAACGCGTGCGCGTTGCTCGGCACCACCAGCAGCGCCTGCACGTCCGGCCACACCACCGGCCCGCCCGCGGAGAACGCGTACGCCGTCGACCCGGTCGGGGTGGCCACCAGCACGCCGTCGCAGCCGAACGCCGACACCGGCCGGCCGTCCACCTCCACCACGACGTCCAGGATCCGCTCCCGGGTGCTCTTCTCCACGCTGGCCTCGTTGAGCGCCCACGTGCCCTCCAGCACCTCGCCGTCGACCGACGCGGTCACGTCGAGCGTCATCCGCTCCTCGACCTCGTAGTCCCGGTCGATCACGTGCCGGATCGCCTCGTACAGGGCGTCGGAGTCGGCCTCGGCCAGGAACCCGACCCGGCCCAGGTTCACCCCGAGCACCGGCACGCCCGCCGCCCGCGCCAACTCCGCGGCGCGCAGCAGCGTGCCGTCACCGCCGAGCACGAACACCAGCTCGGTGCCCTCGGCGGCCTTCTCGTCGGCCATCACGACCTGCGTGTAGCAGGACGGGTCCAGGTCGGGCGCCTCGTCCTCCAGCACCCGCAGCTTCACCCCGCCCGCGGCGAACCGCGCCGCGACCTCCTGCGCCACCAGCACGTTGCTGCGCCGTCCGGTGTGGACGACCAGCAGGATCTCCCTCGTCACTGAAGCCCTCTCATCGGGGTGCTTCCGCTACTGCGGCGCGCACGAGCGCGGTGGCGTCGGCCTCGTCGAGGGGCTCACCCCGGCGCAGCCAGACGAAGAACTCGACGTTGCCCGCAGGTCCGGGCAGCGGGCTCGCGGTGACGCCGTGCAGCCGCAGACCCAGCCCGGCGGCGGACGCGACCACGTCCAGCACCGCCTCCGCCCGCAGCTCCGGGTCGCGCACCACACCGCCCGAGCCGAGGCGTTCCTTGCCGACCTCGAACTGGGGCTTCACCATCGGCATCAGGTCACCCCCCTCGTCGAGGCACGCGGCCAGCGCCGGCAGCACCAGCCTCAACGAGATGAACGACAGATCGGCCACCACCAGTTCAACCGGGCCGCCGATGTCCTCGGGCGTCAATGACCGCACGTTGGTCTTGTCCTTGACCACGACCCGGTCGTCGGTGCGCAACCGCCAGTCCAGCAGGCCGCGGCCGACGTCGGCGGCCACCACCTGCCGCGCGCCCGCGCGCAGCAGCACGTCGGTGAACCCTCCGGTCGACGCCCCCGCGTCCAGGCACCGCTTGCCCCCGACGGCCACGTCGAACGCCTCCAGCGCGCCGACGAGCTTGTGCGCGCCCCGGGAGGCGTAGTTCGGGTCGTCGGTCTCGCGGACCACCAGCGCGGTGTCCAGCTCGACGGCGGTGGCCGGTTTCGTGGCCACGGAGCCGCGCACGGTCACCCGGCCCTCGGCGACGAGTTGGCTCGCGTGCTCCCGTGACCTGGCCAGTCCGCGGCGGACCAGTTCGGCGTCCAGCCGAGCCCTGCGCGGCACCGGTCAGACCTTGTCGATGCTGGACAACGCGACCGTCAACGCCGTGTGCGCGTCGTCGAACCGGGCCACGTGCTCGACCACGTCGAGACCGTCCAACCCGTCGAGACCGGCCAGGGCGTCGTCGATCCCGGCCAGGGGATCACGGGGCGGGCCGGGGAGGGGAACCTCGAAGCTCACGGATTCAAGGTAGCCGATGCAGCACCGACAGGTCGGCGGCCACGTAGGTCGGACGCCGGTCCTCGGGCAGGTCGCTCGCCTCGGCCTCGGTGGACACCCCGGTGAGCACCAGCAGCGAGTCCATGCCCGCGTTGACCGCACCCGCGATGTCGGTGTCCAGCCGGTCGCCCACGACCAGCGGCCGCTGCGCCCCGGCGGACTTCGCGGCCTGCTCCAGCAGCGGCGTCGCGGGCTTGCCCGCCACCAGCGGCTCCACCCCGGTCGCCGTCCTCAACGCGGCCACCAGCGAACCGTTGCCCGGCAGCAACCCGCGCTCGGTGGGCAGCGTCGCGTCCACGTTGCAGGCGATCCAGTGCGCGCCGCCCTGCCGGATCGCGACGCACGCCTCGGCCAGCTCGCGCCAGCTCAGGTCCTGCGACAGCCCCTGGACGACCGCCTGCGCGCCCTCGGCGTCGCGGGTCGGCTCGAACCCGCGCACCCGCACCTGCTCGGCCAGCGCATCCGTGCCCAGCACCAGCACCCGCGTACCCTTCGGCACCAGGTCCAGCAGCATCGCCGCGGCGGCCTGGGCGCTCGTGCTCACCTCGTCCAGCGCCGCGTTGAACCCCAGCTCGGTCAGGTGCTCAGCCACGGTCTCCGGCGAGCGGGACGCGTTGTTCGTGACGAACCGGATGCCGGTGCCGTGCTCGCGGGCGGCGGCGACCGCCTCGACCGCACCGGGCACGGCCTCCTGACCCCGGTAGACCGTGCCGTCGAGGTCCAGCAGCAGGGCGTCGTAGCGGGCCAGCAGCACAGGCGTCTCCGTGTCGGTGTCCGGGGCGTTCTCC
>NZ_JBFAAX010000132.1:0-14253 GCF_040639995.1 Actinosynnema sp. NPDC023658
GCCACCTGCCGACGTGGCAGGTGGCCGATCGGGGCGGGGTCAGGGGCGGAAGAAGGTGCGGAGGTCTTCGGCCAGGACGGTTGGGCGCTCCATGGCCGCGAAGTGGCCGCCGTCGGGGAACTCCGACCAGTGCACGATGTTCGAGTTGTCCCGCTCGGCGAAGGTCCGGATCGTCTTGAAGTCGTCCGCGAAGACCGCGACGCCCGTGCGTGCCGAGTTCACCGCAGGCTCGTGCCCCGCCCTGCCCTCTTCGAAGTGGTAACGGCCGGCGGTCGCCTGGGTGTTCGTGAACCAGTAGAGCGAGACCTGGGTCAGGATCTGGTCCGTCGTGACGAGGCTCGTCCCGTTGCCGAAGTTGTTGAACAGCTCGCTGTACGCGAGCTGCCCGACCGGCGAGTCGGCCACGGCGGCCCCGATGGTCTGCGGGCGGGTCGCGTTCATCTGGTTGTAGCCGCCGACGGACTGGAACCACTCGAGGTGCTGGAGCGCGGCGTAGTCCTTCGGTTCGAGCTTCTCGAACTCCGCCGGGTCGCCCGACGGGAACGAGAAGAGCTGCAGCACGTGCAGGCCGAGGAAGCCCTCGGGGTTCATGAGCCCGAGCTCGCGGGAGATCATCGCGCCGCCGTCGCTGCCGTGCGAGCCGTACGAGTCGTAGCCGAGGCGGCGCATCAGCTCGTCGAACGTCTCCGCCGCCTTCCGCATGGTCCAGCCGCGACCGGTGAGCGGCATGCTGTAGCCGAAGCCGGGGATCGACGGCACCACGACGGAGAACGCGTCCGCGGCCTCACCGCCGTGCGCGACCGGGTCGGTGAGCGGGCCGATCAGGTCGAGGAAGTCGACGAACGAGCCCGGGTAGGTGTGCAGGAGCAGCAGCGGGGTCGCGTTGTCCTCTTTGGACGGCACGTGGATGAAGTGGACGTTCTGCCCGTCGATCTCGGTCAGGTAGTGGGGGAACTCGTTCATCCGCGCTTCCTGCGCGCTCCAGTCGAACTTGGTCCGCCAGTAGTCGACGGTCTCGGCGAGGTAGCTGTTCGGGGTGCCGTACTCCCAGTCGTCGGTGGGCGCCGGCTGCGGCAGCCTCGTCCGGGCGAGGCGCTCGTCGAGGTCGTCCAGGTCGGCCTGGGGAATCTCGATGCGGAAGGGGCGGATCTCGCCGTTGTTCGTCATGAGCAAACGGTAGAACCTGTATAGGACGATTAGGTTCCTATATGATTCCTCGGTGCTCGAAACTTCGTCCCGGTTGCTCGCCCTGCTGGCGCTGATGCAGTCACGACCGGCGTGGCCGGGCTCCGAGCTGGCCGAACGCCTGGACGTGAGCAGGCGGACCATCCGCAACGACATCACTCGGCTGCGCGAACTGGGCTACCCGATCGAGGCCGTGCGCGGGCCCGCCGGGTACTACCGCATGGGTGCCGGGGGGAAGCTACCCCCGTTGCTGCTCGACGACGAGGAAGCGGTCGCGGTGGCGATCGGGCTGCGGGCCGGACGCGGGGTCGCGGGCATCGAGGACAGCGCCGCCCGGGCGTTGTCGAAACTCGAACAGGTGCTGCCCCACCGGCTGCGGCGGCAGGTGACCGCGGTGCACGACGCGGTAACGGAAGGTCCGGCGAACACCGGCACCAACGTGGCGGACCCGGTGGTGGACGCGGCGGTGCTGACGACCATCGCGGCGGCGATCCGGGACTCGGAGCTGCTCCGGTTCGACTACCGGGGCCCCGACCGCGAGGACGACACGCCTCGGCGCAACGACACCTCGGCACCGTTCGGGGACTGGCCGGTGCTGGTGGAGCCGTACCGCCTGGTGAGCTGGGAACGGCACTGGTACCTCGTCGCACGGGGCACGGAGACCGGCGAGTGGCACACCTACCGGGTCGACTGGATCTCGCTGCGGATGGCCACCAACCGCCGCTTCCCGCCGACTCCCCTCCCGGGCGGGGACTACACGAGCTTCGTCCTGCGCGACGTGGCCACCGCGGGCTGGAAGGTGCACGTCCGGATCACCGTGCTCGCACCGGCGCAGGATGTGCTGTCGCGGATCAACCCCGCCGTCGGCGTGGTCGAGGCGGTGGACGAGTCGACGTCGGTCCTCGTGACCGGCGGGGACAGCCTGGAGATCATCGCGGTCTACGTCGGGATGCTCGGCCTGGACTTCCACGTCACCGAGCCGCCCGGCCTGGTCGAGCACGTCCGGGCGCTCGGTGAGCGCTACCTGCGCGCCGTCGGGTAGTCCGAGCGGGACTGCCGGATTCTGCCGGTGACCGAGCGGGCCGACGTCCTCACCCGGATGAGGTGAGAACGCCGGCCCGCGGGGCGTACGTGTGTCAGGTGGTCAGCGTTGCAGGGTCAGCAGGCCCGGTCGGTAGGGCAGCTGGCCGTAGTCGCCGCCGGAGTTGGGGCTGCGGCCTTGGTAGAGCAGCTGCAGGTTGCAGGGGTCGATGGTCTTGGTCTGGTCGGGGTTGGTGCGGATGAGGTCGCCGTGGCTGATGTCGTTGGTCCAGGTGGCGCCGCTGTTGGCCTTGCCCGCGAACGGGTTGCTCTCGCTGGCGGCCTGCGGGGTCCAGGAGCCGTTGAGGCTGCTGGACGTGAACGAGCGGAAGTAGCGGCCGTTCGCGCCGATGGCCTCGACGATCATCAGGTACTGGTTCTGGCCCTGCACCTTGTACACCTCGACGGCCTCGAAGAGGTTGTTGGTCGAGTCGCTCATGATCGTCGTGTAGGACGACCCGAAGCTGCCGGGGAAGTTCCCGATGGGCATGCTGGCGCGGTAGATCTTGCCGTTGTCGCCGGCGAAGAACAGGTACATGTTGGTGCCGTCACCGATGATGGTCTGGTCGATCGGACCGGTGCCGGAACCCGAGATGCTGCCGGTGAACAGCGGCTGCGCCGAGGACCAGCCGTTCGGGTTGGTGGGGTCGTTCGACGTCTTGTAGCTGAACGCGGTGGCGCCCCACTGGTACGTGAGGACCCAGATGTTCTTGGGCGCGAAGTAGAACAGCGTGGGCGCGACGGTGCCGGAGCTCATGCCGTTCTGCGGGGCAGACGCCATGTCGGACCAGTTCGTGAAGGTCCCGAAGTTCATCGAGCCCCAGTTGGGTCCGGTGTCGTGCGTGGTCGCGTAGACCAGGTGCTTGCCGTTGTACATGACGTGGGTGAAGTCCTTGAGCGACACCCAGCCGGACTTCGGGTTCGCCAGCGCACCCGTCGACGTCCAGCGGTAGCTCGACGGCAGGGTGCACGAGTTGGGCGTGGTCGTAGTCGTCGTCGTGGTTGTCGTGGTGGTGGTTGTCGTGCTCGTGGACGTGACGGTGTCCGGAGTGGTCGTCGTGGTCGTGCCGCCGGTGCACGCCACGCCGTTCAGGGCGAAGCTCGTCGGGCTCGGGTTGCTGCCGGTCCACGACCCGTTGAAGCCGAACGACACCGAACCACCGGTGGCCACCGAGCCGTTGTAGCTCACGTTCTTCGCGGTCACCGCCGCACCGCTCTGGGTCAGCGACGTGTTCCACGACTGGGTCACGGCCTGGCCGGCGCCGAACGACCACGTCAGCGACCACCCGTTGAGCGGGTCGCCCAGGTTGGTGACGGACACGGAGGCGCTGAACCCGCCCTCCCACTGCGACCCCACGGCGTAGTTCACCGAGCAGCCGGCGGTCGCGGCGCCCGCCGGCATCGCCACGAGGACCGCCGCCGAGGTCAGCAGCACCGCGCTCACCGACGCGGCGCCGACGTTGACCGCTCTGAATCTGGTCATGAAGCTGCGTCGTTGCATTGACATGACATCTCCTCTGGTGTGGAAGTTGCGCAAGTTTCCGCCCGGTGTCGTCCGTGATCGCAGTCGTCGACGAGAACGGCGCTCAGAAGTCGGCGCGATCGGTCGAGTGCCGATCCGGTCGGGCGATCGGGTGCGCGGAGGAATGGGCTGCCCGCCGATCGGCGCTGGACGGTCGTCGTTGCCGGATGGCCCACTCCGGCCTGGTCAACGCCATGATCATCGTCGCCGTGGCCGTTGTGGTGGTGCCGTGGTGGGAAACAGCGCGGTCGCCGTCACCACGATCACGCTGCTAAACAATTCTGCTTTTTCATTAGCACCTTCCGGGCACGACGACGTTACCGGCATTAAGCGGTTGATCTCTTCTCAGAGTGCGTGCGCCCGGCCTTGAGGTCAACCTTTCGAACCCGTCCGTCTCAATGGGCGGGCGGGGCATCGGTCGTATTCCTCTTCCGCCGGCGCGCGGCGTGGAGCCGGCCGGCGGTGTGCGGCAATTGACCAACCGGGGCTTACGCGTTGGTGTGGGCGGTGATCCAGCGGGTCAGGGCGTCGAGGTAGCCGGGCGCCAGGACGCCGTCGACGAGGACGCGGTGGTTGGCGCCGGGGAACACCTCGACGGTCAGCGTGGCCCGCCGGTCCCGGTCGGGGTGGGTGGCGGCGGCGGTGAACAGCTCGACGCTCTCCGCGGCCGGGACCAGTTGGTCCGCCCCGCCGAAGATCACCAGCTGCGGGCAGCGCAGGCGCAGCGCGTCCGGGATCGGGTCGTGGTCCAGCTTGCGCTTGATGAACCGCCACTCGCGATCGTCCACATCGGACCAGAACTCGACGAACCCGGGCGGGATCGGCGCGGCCTCGAACCGCCGGGTGGCCTCGGCGAGGTCGGCGTCGCGTCGACCGGCTTCGACCACGCGGTCGTACGCGGCCAGGGAGGCTGCGACACCGTCGTCGTCCATCCCGTCGCCCCTCAGCCAGGTGGCCACCGCGTAGCGGTCCTGGGCGGCGTAGACCATGCCCGGGGTGCCGTTGGTGACCACCCACGGCACGTCGTCGCGCAGGGTCGTCGCGCGCAGGACCACCCCGCCGCCCTCGCTGTGCCCGAACAGCCCGGTGACCTCGGCTCGCACGCCGGTCCGACCGCGCAGGAAGTCCAGTGCCTCGGCGGCGTCGGCGGCCAGGTCGTCCAGCGTCGAGTCACGCCAGTCGCCGGACGAGCCGCCGACACCGCGCTTGTCGTAGGACAGCACGGCGATGCCGGCGTCCACGAGGTGCGCGCGGATGGCCGGGAAGTGCCCGCCGTTGTGCCGGTCCGACGGCCCCGAACCGCCGACCATGACCACACCGGGCACCGGCGTGTCGGCGTCGGGCACGCTCAGCTCACCGGCCAACGTCACCCCTGCACCGGCGAAAGTGACGTCTTGAGAATCCCCCATGGGGACGAGTATGCCCCGGCTGCGGCGTCGGACGTGCAGGGTTTTCGGCCTGGGGGAACCTGCCTGTGCGTCTCCGCGAGCGGTTCGCGCGCTTATGGTGTTCGGCGGTCATGCGCGCAGTTCGCGGACGTCCCGCACGGCCAGCGGCGCCAGCGAGGCCACCGCGAACCCGAGCCCGCAGACCAGGGCGACCGGAGCCGCGCCCCACCGCGCGACTGCGGGTCCGACCAGGAGTTGACCGACCGGGATCGCCACGTAGGACAACAGGTCCGCGTACGCGCCGACACGGGAGAGCGCCGCGCGCGGGACGTGCTGCTGCACGGCCGTGTCCGACGTGACGCCCAGTGCGCTGAAACCCGACCCGGCGACGAACGCGCACGCCACCAGCCACGGCGCGGGCAGGCCGAGCCCCAGGCCGACCAGCCCCAGCCCGCCGACCGCGCCCGCGAGGTGCCCGGCGCGCAACGGCCGCCGCAGCACGACCCGGCTCAGCACCACGCTCATCGCCAGCAAGCCGGCCGCGCGGGCGCTGAGCACGAGTCCCCAGGCCGCCTGCCCGCCGCGCTCCGCGGTCAGCAGGGGCCCGAGGACCTGCCACGGTCCCACGTTGACCAGGTTGACCCCGAAGAACGCCACCGTCGTCACCCGGACCCACCGGATGCCGCGGAACACGTGCCAACCGTCCCGCAGGTCGGAGAGCAGACCCCGCCTGACCGCGGACGGGACGTCCAGGCGCAGCCGCCCGAGGATCGCCGCCGCGGCGAGGAAGCTGAACGCGTCGAGCGCGATCGCCCAACCGCCGCCGACGGTGGCCGCCACCAGTCCCGCCGCGGTGGGGCCCAGGGTCTTGGCCGCGTTGGCCGCAGTTGCCAGTGCGGCGTTCGCGCGTTGCAGGTCCTCGGCCGGGACCAGCTCGGGGAGGATGCCGCGCAACGCCGGGGCCGCGAACGCCTGCGACGCGCCGTTGACCAGTTCGATGCCGGCGAGCACCGGCAGGTGGTAGTGCCCGCTGATCAGCACCGCGGCCACCGCCGCCTGCGTGACGCCGGCGCCGAGGTTCGCCGCCACCAGCACCGCCCGGCGCGGAAATCGGTCCGCGACGGCACCTCCCACCAGCAACAACACGAGGTTGGGCACGATCTGCGCGGCCAGCACGACGCCCAGGTCGGACGGCTCGCCGGACGCGGACAGCACGGCGAAGGCCAGCGCGACGGGGGTCATCGCACTGCCGAGCAACGAGACGAGCCTGCCGACGTAGAAGCTGCGGAACGGCGGGGTGAGCAGCACCGGGCGAGCCTGCCCAGCCCACCCGCCGCGGGCTAACCTTGCGATGGGAGGCGCAACCATGACCCTGCTGCGGCTGAGCCCGACCGCGCTCGCCCGGTGCCGGTTCGCCCTCTCCCCGTTCGTCGAGACGCTCGGCGCGCTGATCACGCTCCAGCGACCGTCACCCGATCCGTGGCACGCCGACTGGCACGCCCGGCACCAGCCCGCGTACCGCGAATGGCTCGCCGGCGACCCGGTGGCCGCCGGGCTGCTACCGCTGGTCGCGGCGACCAAGTGGCTGCCCGACTTCGTGACCGTGCCGCCGGGCGGTGGGATGCGCACGCGCATCGTCGACGAGCTGGCCGAGGTTGCCGCCCACTCCGACGACCAGGTGCGTTCGACCACGGCGGACTCGGTGGCGGCGAGCTGGCAGCGGCAGGACACGGCGTGGCTGTCGCTCGACGACCTCGGCCCGCGGGTGGCCGAGGTGTTCCGGACGGGCTGGGACCGGTTCGTCGCGCCGGACTGGCCGCGGCGGCGGGCGGTGCTGGAGCGCGACGTCATGCACCGCGCGGGCCTGCTCGCCGTCTACGGCTGGAAGCAGACCGTGGAGAGCATGCGCGACCGGCCGATCTGGGTCGGTGACCGCGCGATCCGGTTCAGCGACCGGGACGACCCGGACCGGTGGATCGGCGACGAGGGCCTGCTCTTCGTCCCCCGCACCACCGGCGGTGGGTGGTGGACGTGCGAGAGGCCGCCGCACTACGCACTCGTGTACTCCGCCCGCGGCACGGCGGCGCCGGCACCCGAGTCCGCCTCGCTGGCCGCGTTGCTCGGCCCCGGCCGCGCCCGGGTCGTGCGCGAACTCGCCCACGCGGCGACCAGCTCCCAACTGTCCCACGCCCTGGGAGTCTCCCTGGGCACCGTGAGCAGCCACCTGGCCGTCCTGCGCGAAGCCGGCGTGGTGACACGAGCACGCGCCGGGCGGAACGTCGTCTACCAACTCACCGAGCGCGGCGAGCAGCTGCTCGTGCGATGGCACTAGCCACGCACCGGACTCCGAGGTCTCGTGATCAGTCACCGAGCAACCACGAATGGGCTGCGCCGGCGTGTCGGACCTGTCAACGTGCGCTGTGGCGGACTGGACGTTCACGTCGGAGCACGTCACCCTGGGGAGCCGCGGGCCGAGCCGCGACTCCGGCCGCTGTTGTTGGTACGGCTCGCGCCGAGGACGGGTGGGTGGGGGTGGGTCAGGTGACCAGGCCCCGGCGGTAGGCGTAGACGACTGCTTGGACGCGGTCGCGCAGGTTGAGTTTGGTGAGGATTCGGGACACGTAGGTCTTCACGGTCTCCTGGCTGAGGACCAGGGTGGCGGCGATCTCGTTGTTCGACAGGCCGTTCGCGATCAGGCGGAGGACTTCCAGTTCGCGCGGGGCCAGCGGTACGTCCGGTGGTTCGGTTCCGGTGGGGCGGATGCGGGTGGCGTACCTGCCCACCAGTTGCCGCGTCACCTCCGGGTCCAGCAGGGCGGCGCCGGTGGCGACGGTGCGGATGCCGTGCAGCAGCTGGGCGGGCGGGGCGTCCTTCAGCAGGAACCCGCCCGCTCCCGCGCGCAGCGCCTCGTACACGTACTCGTCCAGGTTGAACGTGGTCACCACGAGCACCTTGACGGGGTCCGGGACGCCGGCGCCGGCCAGCAGCCGGGTGGCCTCGATGCCGTCCAGCACCGGCATCCGCACGTCCATCACCACCACGTCCGGGCGCAACCGGGTGGCCAGGTCGACGGCCGTCCGCCCGTCACCGCACTCGCCCACCACCTCCAAATCGGGCTGGGCGTCGATGATCGTCGCGAACCCGGTGCGGATGAGCGCCTGGTCGTCGCACACCAGGACCCGGAGCGGCGCGGTCACGACGGCCGCCCCGCGGGGATGCGGGCCCGGACGACGAAACCGCCGCCCGGTCGCCGGCCCGCGTCGAACTCGCCGCCGAGCGCGCCGACCCGTTCGCGGAGCCCGATCAGGCCGCGCCCGTCCCCGCCGGGTGACGCGGTGCTCGCCGTCGACCCCTCGGTGGTCACCTCGACGGTGATGCCGCCCGCGCCGTGGCGGACGTCGACCGCCGTGCGGCTGCCGCGGGCGTGCTTGAGCGCGTTGGTCAACGCCTCCTGCACGACCCGGTAGGCCGCGGCCTCGGCACTGCCGGCCGGGTCCTGCGCGGTGCCCTCCTGGGTGAACTCGACCGGCTGCCCGGCCTGCCGCGTCTGCTCGACGAGCGTGTGCAGCTCACCGGGAGAGCGGGGGGTGGCGCCGTGGTCGGGGTTCAGCAGGTCGAGCAGGTGCCGCAGGTCGGAGATGGCCCGGCGACCGGTGTCGGTGATGGCGGTGAGCGTCCCGTCGAGGCGTTCGGGGGCGGCGGTCAGGTAGCGCGCCGCCTCGGCCTGGACGACCATGGCCGTCACGTGGTGGGTCACGACGTCGTGCAGCTCCCGTGCGATCTTGGTGCGTTCGGCGGTCCGGGTGGTCTCCGCGAGGTGCGACCGACGTTCCTCCTCGGTCGCCCGGGACAGCCGCAGCCACGCCCCGGCGCACCACGCGATCGCCAGCGCCAGGTAGAACGTCACGTACCCCGCCACGTCCTCGCCGGCGCCGAGCCGGTCGAGCGCGACCGCCAGCGGGACGTACGCCGCGGACACCAGGACGGCGGTGGTCCGCCGATGCCGTTCCAAGTGGACGCCCGCGCTCAGCAGCGCGACGGGCAGCGCGATGGTCGCGAAGCTGTGGGCGCCGTGCAGCTGGTCGACGGCGAAACCCAGCGACACCAGCAGGAGGCAGGCGGCTGGCCACCGCCGGCGCACGACGAGCGGGACGGCCAGGAGCACGACCGCCGCGACGGCCGGTGCGTCGAAGGGGCGGTGCGGGAGGGCGCCGAGCTGCGTCCCGTAGTCCTCCATGCCCGGCAGGAGCGACACGACGGCCAGCAGCAGGGGGAGCGGGGCGTCCCGCACCACGACGTCGCACCGCCGCCAGAGGTCCCGGAGCCGCCGGACGTCGATCACGGGACGAGCGTAGCGGTGGCACGGGCCGCGCGGCGGCGCGGGACGAGGTGACCCCGGCGGTGCGCCAGCCACAGGAAGACGACCGTCAGCAGCGCGCCGGCCGTCACGGCGCACAGGCTCGCCTCCGGCCCGAACGTGCCGCCGGTGACCAGGTCCGGGCCGGAGAGGGTCGAGTCCAGCAGACCCTTCGCGGTGTCGTTGCCCGACACCTCCGCGCTGAAGATGCCGCCGAGGGCGAAGTTCCAGCCGAAGTGCAGCCCGATCGGCACCCACAGGGTGCGGGTGGCGGCGTAGGCGGCGGCGAGCATGAAACCGGCCTCGATCGCGATGGCGATCGCGCCCCACGCGTCGGCGTGCGGGTTGAGCAGGTGCGACGCCCCGAACAGCACGCCGGTCAGCGCCAGCGCGACCCACGTGCCGGTGCGCTCTTCGACGAGGCGGAACACGACGCCGCGGAAGAGCAGCTCCTCCGTCACGGCGGCGGCGGCCATGAAGCCGAACAACGCCACCGCACCCGTCGCGGAACCGGCACCGTCGATCGCGTAGCCGCCGAGCCCGGCGATGGCGGCGATCACGGAACCGCACATCGCGACACCGATCAGCAGGCCCCGGCCGACCGCGGCGACGGCTCCGGTCCGACCGACCTCCACAGGTGCGCGGCGTTCGGTCCGCCGCACCGCCCACGCGTAGCCGAGCACCGCGAGCACCGCCGTCGCGATCCCGAGCACGAGCGTGAGCCAGGGGTTCCCCTGCACCGCCACGACACCCTGGTTGCCGACGAACGCGATCACGGCGACGGTCAGGAACTGCACCACGAGTCGCATGACGACCCCTCCTCCACCCGGGCCGCGGCCGAGCGCCGCGACGGGGTGAACGCTAGGGATCGAGTGGCCCCGGGATCATCACCGCGCAGTGGACATCTGCGTGTAGCTCGCACGGGGGACAAGCGAGGCGGAGCCCGTTCGGGAGCAGCGCGGTCGGGCGACGGCGCGGTGGCGGTTGCGCCGGTCGGACCACGCCGCCGGATCCGCCGGGGATTCCGCGCAATCACGGTCCGGCGTCGGCGCGGATCCCCTACTCTTCGCAGGACTCGGGGGAATTCTCGCGGTACCGACACACTTTCACCCAGGGGGATGCTGTGCGCACTTCTCGTGGCGCCGGAGCCTGCGCCGCGCTACTGGTCCTGACGACACTGGTGGTCGGGGCGCCCGCCGCGTCGGCCGCCGAACCGCCCGCCGCGCCGTACACGGCCTTGACGGCGCACTTCGAGGGCTGGGACGTGGACGGCAGCTTCTCCTACGAGGCGTCCCGCAACTCGGTCCAGGTCGACCAGCAGACCTCCAACGGGTACGCGTTGTTCATGATGGGCAACACCGAGGGCATGCAGCACTGGCACCACCTCGACGTGTCGCCGCCGAACGGGACGCGGTTCGAGGCGGGCCGGTCGTACCCGACGACGAGCTCCTACTCGCCGCTCGACTCGATCACGGTGTTCAACATCAGCGGTGACGGGCGCGGGTGTTCGACCGCGGGACCGACCTCGGGCACGCTCAACGTCCGCGAAGCCGCCTACGACGACGCCACCGGCCGGTTCACCGCGTTCGCGGCCGACTACTCGGTGCAGTGCGGCAGCGCCGACCGCACCGCCAAGGGCGAGATCCGGTTCCAGTCCGGCCTTGGCTACCGGGCCACCGACAGCTGGGACTACCAGCTCCGGTTCGGTGACCAGCCGTGGGGCCGCGCGGGCACGCCCGTGGAGGTCCCGGTCGAGGTGAACGGCACCCTGCCGACGACCTTCGGCGCGGCGTCGTTGTCGGGCGCGAACCGCACCTCCTTCCGGATCACGGGGAACACCTGCTCGGGCAAGACCCTGTCCTACGGCCAGAGGTGCGCGGTGACCGTCACGCCGACGGCCACCGGGAAGGGCACGCAGACGGCGCAGCTCACCCTGCTGGAGGACTCCCTCGGGGGCAACGTCAGGCGCCTGCTGACGCTGGAGGGCTACGACGCGCGCGGCGACAAGGGCACCTACTACCCGCTCGCGCCCTACCGCGTGCTCGACACCCGCTCCGGCCAGGGCGCTCCGGCGGTCGCGGTCGGTTCGGGCCAGACGCTCCGCCTCCAGCTGACCGGTCAGGGCGGGGTGCCGGTCGAGGCGTCGACCGTCGTGCTCAACGTGACCGCCACCGAGCCCGGCGGCACGGGCCACATCTCCATCTACCCCACCGGCGTGGCACGGCCGACCGTCTCGTCGCTGAACTACACGCCCGGCTGGACCGGGGCCAACTCGGTCACCGTGAAGGTGGGCGCGGACGGCGCGGTCAACCTCTACAACAACGGCGCACCCGTCCACCTCATCGCGGACGTCAACGGCTACTACTCCAAGGGCCGCACGTGCTGCCAGGGCTACCTGGGCGGGCACTACCAGCCGCTGGCCTCCCCGGTGCGCCTGACCGACACCCGTGAGTGGGGCATCGGCCGCGTCCCGGCGGGCTACTACATCAACGCGGCGGCGTCGTGGGACTCCACGACCAACTACAAGATCCGCGCCTTCGCGGTCAACATCACCGCCACCGAGACGCGCTCGCCGGGCTTCCTCACCGCGTGGAACGGCTCCGGCCAGAGCCTGCCGAACACGTCCACGCTGAACTACGCGACCAACACCACCGCGACGAACTTCGCGGTGGTGCCCAGCACCCCGTGCAGCGACTGCGGCGGGTCGACGGGCTGGCCGTCCATCGGCGTGTACACCAGCCAGGACAGCCACATCATCGTGGACATCGTCGGCTTCTACGACGACGCCTCGTTGTCGGGCGGGTTGCGTTTCGAGCCCGCCGTGCCCAGCCGGATCGCGGACACCCGCCTGGGTCAGGGCTGGCCGGGCGCGATCGGTCCGGCCACCACCGCGACCATCGTCGCGCCCGGTTCGATCGCCGGTCCCGACACGTGGGCGCTGGCGACCAACATCACCGCCGTCCAGCCGACCGCGTCGACGTACCTGACGGTGTGGCCGGCGGGTCTGGACGGGGTGGACCGCCCCGAGACGTCCAACCTGAACCCGGCCGCGGGGGCGATCGTGCCCAACGCCGTGCAGACCATGATCGGACCCGACTACGGGTTCCACGTCTACAACAACAGCGGTCGCAGCCACCTCCTGGTGGACGTCGTGGGCTCGTTCTACTTCGACCCGATGCTGTCGCCCTCGACCGCGTCCATGTCCACCCGCGGTGCGGTGGCGGCCCCGGAGGCGGGACAGCCGAACCGTCCCAAGCGGGGGTAGTCACGGGCGGGCCGGTCACCTCCGGCCCTCGGCACCACGAATGCCGCACACGCACCTCCGGGCGCGTGTGCGGCATTCGTGTCAGGTGGGCTGCGGAGAACGGGCACGGCTCGGCCGCGAAGTCGAACGCCCGGCCGCGCGGTGAGTCCGGAGAGCGCGGAGACGATGACGTACACGCATGACGTCGTCCGACGGTCGCCGCGCCACCCGCCGCGTTCCTAGGGTCGATCAGGTCGCCGCGGTGAAGTCCGAGCACCGCGGTGACCGTCACACCGTCCCGAGAACGCAGCCCCCGAGAACTCAGAAGGACACCATGTCAGAAGTCACGTACACCGCGGTCGTCACCTCCACCGCGGAGGGCCGCAACGGCGGTCGGGCGACCTCCGGCGACGGCGCGCTCGACGTCACCCTGGCCGTGCCGAAGGACTTCGGCGGTTCGGGCGACGGCACGAACCCCGAGCAGCTGCTCGCCGCCGGCTGGGCGTCCTGCTTCGTCGGCGCGGTGCGTCGCGTGGCGGCGGAGAAGAAGGTCCGCCCCACCGACCTCGCCGTGGTCGCGGAGATCACCCTGCACCACGACACCGCCGCGAACGACTTCAAGCTCAGCGCGGCGCTGCACCTGGAAGCGTCGGGCGTGGACCAGGCGACCGCCGACGAGCTGGTCCGCGGCGCCCACCAGCTCTGCCCGTACTCCAAGGCGACCCGCGGCAACATCGAGGTCACCCTCGACGCCACCGTCGCCTGACCACGGCGCGCGGACGCGCCCGGCAACCCCCACCGGGCGCCGACGAGGAGTCGATGGCCGCCGTGGTCGAGCGGATCACCGAGGACCACGGCGCGGTCGGCGTCCTGGTGAACAACGCCGCCTACAGCCTCAACGGCACGATCGGTGAGACGCCGATCGACCAGGTGCGGCGGCAGTTCGAGACGAACTTCTTCGGCCTGTCCCGGATGACGCAGCTCGTCCTGCCCGGCATGCGCGAGCAGCGGTCCGGGCGGATCATCATGATGTCGTCGATCTTCGGCCTGTTCGCCACCCCCGGCCGCGGCTACTACCAGGCGACCAAGCACGCCCTGGAGGCCATCAGCGACTCGCTGCGGCTGGAGGTGAAGCCGTGGGACATCAAGGTGTCGATCATCGAGCCGTCACCGATCCTCGGCTCCTTCGAGCCGACCACGGTCGGTGACCTGGAGCTGGACTCCGACAGCGACCTGTACGCCGACTTCTGGGAGCGCTTCGTCGTCTGGCACGGCGCCTACCGCGAGGTCGACAAGCCCAAGGGCCGCGGTCGCACGGCGGTGCGCTCGGCCAAGGTCGCGGAGACCATCGAGAAGGCCATCACGGACCCCAACCCGCGGATCCGCTACCGGCTGGGCCTGCCGACCCACCTGCTGAAGCCGCAGCGCGCGATCTTCGGCGACCGGGCCTGGGAGGTGTTCGTCACCAAGTTCTTCC
>NZ_JBFAAX010000133.1:0-14213 GCF_040639995.1 Actinosynnema sp. NPDC023658
GCGCACCACCCACCCCGACACGAACCCCGCCCCCCCCCCCAGCCCCCCCGCCCCCGCGACCCCCACCCCGCCCCAGACCCGCCGCCGCGGCCGGCGCGGCAACGACCGCAGCCGCCGCAACCGCGCCTCGCGCTCGGCCCGCCGCACGGCGTCGCGCACCCACTTGCGGTCCTGCAGGTCGGGGTGGTCCTCGATCCGGTACTCGTCCACGTTCCCCCCACTCGCCAAGCCCTACCGAAGGCGTTACCAGCTCCCGGTCGGGAAGTCGATACGGACCGTCACCGCGGGTACGACGTCCCCGCGCGTGCCGCCCGACGCGCCCGGACCACCTCCCCACCCCGAGTCCGGACCCCACGTGCAAGCGCTCGTCGGACCCCGCTCCCCACCACCACCCGTCGTGCTCCCCGCGAGGCGCGTCACACGTCGGAACCGCTAGCAGGTATCTGATTAGAAGTCGATACCCGCACCTCCGTAGACTTCCACCGTGACTGAGACCCCCACCGCACCGCAGCGCTCCGAACTCCCACCGGCCTGGAACCCGGCGGAGGTAGAGGCCGGGCTGTACGAGCGGTGGGTCGAGCGCGGTTACTTCACGGCCGACGCCTCCAGCGACAAGCCGCCGTTCTCCATCGTGCTGCCGCCGCCGAACGTCAACGGCAGCCTGCACATGGGCCACGCGCTGAACCACAGCATCATGGACGCGCTCACCCGCCGCCGGCGCATGCAGGGCTACGAGGTGCTGTGGCTGCCCGGCACCGACCACGCCGGCATCGCCACCCAGACCGCCGTCGAGCGCGACCTCGCCGGCGAGGGCAAGTCCCGCCACGACGTCGGCCGCGAGAAGTTCGTGGAACGCGTCTGGGAGTGGCGCGACGAGGTCGGCGGCCGGATCCTCGGCCAGATGCGCCGCCTCGGTGACGGCGTCGACTGGAGCCGCGTCCGCTTCACCATGGACGAGGGCCTGTCCCGCGCCGTCCAGACGATGTTCAAGAAGCTCTACGACGACGGCCTCATCTACCGCGCCGAGCGCATCATCAACTGGTGCCCGCGCTGCCAGACCGCGCTGTCCGACATCGAGGTCGACCACTCCGAGGACGAGGGCGAGCTCGTCTCCATCCGCTACGGCACCGGCGAGAACTCGATCGTCGTCGCCACCAGCCGCGCCGAGACCATGCTGGGCGACACGGCCGTCGCCGTGCACCCCGAGGACGAGCGCTACCAGCACCTCATCGGCACCGAGGTCGAGGTGCCCCTGACCGGGCGCGTCGTGCCGATCGTCGCCGACGAGCACGTCGACCCCAAGTTCGGCACCGGCGCGATCAAGGTCACCCCCGCGCACGACCCGAACGACTTCGAGATCAGCCGGCGCCTCGACCTGCCCGCGCTCACCGTCATGGACGGCCGCGGCGTGATCACCGCGCACGGCCCGTTCGAGGGCCTGGACCGCTTCGAAGCGCGTCCCGCCGTGGTCGCCGCCCTGCGCGCCGAGGGCCGGATCGTGGCCGAGAAGCGCCCGTACCTGCACTCGGTCGGCCACTGCTCGCGCTGCGACACGGTCATCGAACCGCGCCTGTCGCTCCAGTGGTGGGTCAAGGTCGCCCCGCTGGCCGAGGCCGCCGCCGCCGCCGTTCGCGACGGCCGCACCACCATCCACCCGCCGGAGCTGGCCAAGCGCTACTTCGACTGGGTCGACAACCTCAACGACTGGTGCATCTCCCGCCAGCTGTGGTGGGGCCACCGCATCCCCGTCTGGTACGGCCCGAACGACAAGGTCATGTGCGTCGGCCCCGACGACGAGCACCCCGGCGAGGGCTGGGTGCAGGACGAGGACGTGCTCGACACGTGGTTCTCGTCCGGCCTGTGGCCGTTCTCCACCCTCGGCTGGCCCGAGCAGACCGACGACCTGGCCAAGTTCTACCCGACCAGCGTCCTGTCCACCGGCTACGACATCCTGTTCTTCTGGGTCGTCCGGATGATGATGTTCGGCCTCTACGCGATGGACGGCAAGCAGCCGTTCGACGACGTGTTCCTGCACGGCCTCATCCGCGACCAGTACGGCAAGAAGATGTCGAAGTCGCGCGGCAACGGCATCGACCCGATCGACTGGATGGACACCTACGGCGCCGACGCCACCCGGTTCACCCTGCTGCGCAGCGCCAACCCCGGCTCCGACCTCGCGCTGGCCGAGGAGTGGGCCGCCGGGTCGCGCAACTTCACCACCAAGCTGTGGAACGCCTCCCGGTTCGCCCTGAACAACGGCGCCACCGTCGACCGCCCCCTGCCGCCGCGCGACGAGCTGACCGACGCCGACCGCTGGATCCTCGACCTGCTCGACGGGCTCGTCACCGAGGTCGACGGCCAGTTCGAGTCCTTCCAGTTCGCCAAGCTCAGCGAAGCGCTCTACCACTTCACCTGGGACGAGTTCTGCGACTGGTACCTGGAGCTGGCCAAGGTCCAGCTGGCCGAGGGCGGCACCCGCGCCGAGGCCACCCAGTCCGTGCTCGGCCACGTCCTGGAAGTGCTGCTGCGCCTGCTGCACCCCCTCACGCCGTTCATCACCGAGACGCTGTGGACCACGCTGACCGGCGGCGAGTCGCTCGTCGTCGCGGACTGGCCCAAGCCCAGCGGCGTCGAGCGCGACGCCGTCGCCGCGCAGCGCATCGAGGGCCTCAAGAAGCTCGTCACCGAGATCCGCCGGTTCCGCTCCGACCAGGGCCTCAAGCCCGCGCAGAAGGTCGCGGGCAAGGTGCGCGGCGCGTGCTGCGTCGACCTGCTGGAGCAGGTGCCCGCCGTGCTGTCGCTGACCCGCATGACCGAGCCCGGCGACGACTTCTCCGCGAGCGCCTCCATCGACGTCGGCCTGCCCAAGGGCACGGTCAAGGTCGAGCTCGACCTGTCCGGCGCCATCGACGTCGTGGCCGAGCGCAAGCGGCTGGCCAAGGACCTCGCCGTGGCCGAGAAGGAACGCGCCCAGTGCGAGGGCAAGCTCGGCAACGCCTCGTTCCTGGACAAGGCGCCCGCCGAGGTCGTCACCAAGATCCAGGCCCGGCTGGAGGCCGCCAACGCCGAGATCGACCGCATCCACGCGCGGCTCGACTCCCTGCCGCAGGACAACTCGTGACCGGCTTCGGGACGGGCGCGCTGGAGGAGCTGCGCCAGGTCGAGTCGGAGCTGAACACGCGCTGGCCCGAGACCAAGATCGAGCCCAGCCTCGACCGCATCCGGGCGCTGGCCGACATCCTGGGCGACCCGCAGTCGACCTACCCCGTCGTGCACGTCGGGGGGACGAACGGCAAGACCTCCACGTCCCGGATGATCGACGCGCTGTTCACCCGGATCGGCCTGCGCACCGGCCGCTACACCAGCCCGCACCTCCAGCTCGCGACCGAGCGGATCAGCGTCGACGGCGCCCCGATCAGCCCCGAGCGGTACGTCGAGATCTACCGCGACGTCGAGCCGTACCTGTCGCTGGTGGACGCGCGCACCGACGTGCCGATGAGCAAGTTCGAGGTGCTCACCGGCATGGCGTTCGCCGCGTTCGCGGACGCCCCGGTCGACGTCGCCGTGGTCGAGGTCGGCATGGGCGGGTCCTGGGACGCCACGAACATCGCGGACGGCCGGATCGCCGTGATCACCCCCATCGGGCTCGACCACGTCGAGTACCTGGGCGGCGACCTGGCGGGCATCGCGCAGGAGAAGGCCGGGATCATCAAGCCCGGCGCGGTCGCGCTGCTGGCCAAGCAGGAAGCCGCCGTCGAGCAGGTGCTGCTGCGGCGCTGCGCCGAGGTGGACGCCACCGTCGCCCGGCTCGGGTCCGAGTTCGGCGTCACCGCGCGCGACGTCGCCGTGGGCGGGCAGATGCTGCGGTTGCAGGGCCTGGCCGGCGAGTACGACGAGGTGTTCCTGCCGCTGCACGGCGCGCACCAGGCGGCGAACGCGGCACTGGCGCTGGCCGCCGTGGAGGCGTTCTTCGGCGCGGGCGCCGACCGGCAGCTCGACATCGACGCCGTGCGCGAGGCGTTCGCGACCGTCAGCTCGCCCGGCCGGCTCGAACGCGTCCGCTCCGCGCCGACCGTGCTGGTCGACGCGGCGCACAACCCGCACGGCGCCGAGGCGCTGGCCAAGGCGCTGGACGAGGAGTTCGGCTTCCGCAAGCTGGTCGCCGTGGTCGGCGTCATGCAGGACAAGGACGCCGTCGGCATCCTCAGCGCTCTCGAACCGGTCGTGCAGGAGGTCGTGCTGACCTCCAACTCCTCGCCCCGGGCGATGGACCCCGACCTGCTGGCCGGCGTGGCGATCCCGATCTTCGGCGAGGACCGGATGGTCGTGCAGCCGCACCTGGACGACGCGATCGAGGAGGCCGTGCGGCTGGCCGAGGAGAGCGACGACGGCGACATCATGTCCGGCGGCGGCGTCGTGGTGACCGGCTCGGTCGTCACGGCGGGCGACGCGCGGGCCCTGTTCGGCAAGGAACCCTCGTGACCTCTGCCGAGCCCCCCGAGGACACCCCCGTGCCCGACGCCGTCCCCGCGCCGAAGGCGGTTCCCGCGCCGAAGAAGGACCCGATGAAGTCCTTCCGCGGCATCATGGCGGGCACGCTGATCCTGGAGGTCATCGTCGTCGCCCTGGCCCTGCCGGTGGTGGCGAAGCTGGGCGGCGGTGTCGGCACGGGCACCGGCTACCTGGTGCTCGGGCTGATCGTCGCGCTGATCGGCACGTGCGCGCTGCTGAAGCGCCCGTGGGCCGTGTACGTGATCGTCGCGATCCACGCCGTGATGGTGGCGTCGTGGTTCGCCCTGACCGCGCTCGGCGGCATCGGCATCGTCTTCAGCCTGGTGTGGGTGTACCTCCTGTGGCTGCGGCGTGACGTGGCCAAGCGAATGGCCGAGGGCCGGCTACCGAGCCAGCAGCGGTAACCCGTCCGACGCCGTCCCGTCCCCTGCGACTGGTCCCAGGGGACGGCTGCGAGCTCGTGCCCCTGGCCGTCGGTGCTGAAGGCTGGGCGTTGGTACCGAAGGCTGGGCGTCGGTACTGAAAGCGGGCGTCGGTAGACCGTTGGTCTTGGTTCGGGCGTTCCGCTGCAGTGGCGGGCCGTCCGTTCTCCCGGCTCGCCCCCCAGGCGTCAGCTCTGGTGGACCAGCCGGTCAGGCGCAGTCTTGGTGTCGAGCCAGGCCCTGGCCAGCTCGCCTGCCGCGGCCCGGAACACGCCGTCGCGGTTGCCGTCGTCGGGCGTGACGGTCTCCGACCGCTTGTCCAGCACGAGGTACCGATCCACGCCGCCGTCGGTGTGGAACCGGTAGCGCGCCTCGGCTTCGGTCTCGTTCTCCTTGTGCAAGTACACGAGCGTCGCCATGACGATCACCTCCAAGGCTTGCTGTAGTCCTCTGGCTGCGGCGTGACGTGGCCAAGCGGATGGCGGAGGGTCGGCTGCTGCCCAGTCAGCAGTGGCACCCCGTCCGACGCCAGTCCCACCCTGCGAGTGGTCCCAGGGGTGGCTGGCGGGCTCGTGCGGCTGGCCGTCGGTGCGGTCCTGCGGCTCGCGGTGGTGGCGTTCGGTCGGTCGCGCGAGGCTGGTCGCTGGTCGTGCGAGGGCGGCGGTCGGTGGAGGGGCGGAGCTGTCGGTTGACGGAGGCTGGCTGTCGGTGATGGAGGCTGGGCGTCGGTAGGCGTCGGTAGGCGTTGGTTGTGGGGTGGGTGGTCCGCTGCCGTGGTGGGGCCGTCCGTTTTTCCCGGCTAACGGGAGAAACGCGGTTCAGGTTGTTCCCGGTTGCACCATTCGCCCGTCCGAGTGGCACCCGGCGTGGGGGTGGCGTTCACCCGCGGTTCGCGTCGGGGGATTACAAACCGGCCATGAGCGATGGTGTGGTGGACCGGCGGACGTTGTTGCGGGCCGGGGCAATCGGTGCGGCTGCGGCGTTCGTGCCGGCCGGGGTGGCGTTGGCGCGGGGTGGCGAACGGCCGGTGCTCACGCACGGCGTGCAGTCCGGTGACGTGACGTTCGACGGCGGCCTGGTGTGGACGCGGGCCGACCGGCCGTCGCGGATGCTGGTCGAGGTGTCGTCGGACCCGTCGTTCCGGCACGCGAGGACCGTGCGCGGACCGTTGCTGACGCCCGAGACCGGCGGCACGGGCAAGGTGCGGTTGCGCGGCCTGCCCGGCGGTCGGGAGGTGCACTACCGGGTCACCGCCGAGGACCTGGACGGGCGCACCCGCAGCGAGGCCGTGACGGGCAGCTTCCGCACCGCGCCGCTCGGCCGCGAGGACGTGCGGTTCGTGTGGTCCGGTGACGTGGCCGGGCAGGGGTGGGGCAGCAACCCGGACCTGGGCGGCATGCCGATCTTCGGCGCGATGGCCGCCCGTCGTCCCGACTTCTTCCTGCACAGCGGCGACACGGTGTACGCGGACGGCCCGTTGCAGGAGTCCGTGGTGCTGCCCGACGGGCGGGTGTGGCGCAACCTCGTCACGCCGGAGAAGCTGAAGGTGGCCGAGACGCTGGACGAGTACCGCGGCCAGTTCGCCTACAACCTGCTCGACCCGCAGTACCGCGCGTTCGCCGCGCGGGTGCCGATGGTCGTGCAGTGGGACGACCACGAGGTGACCAACAACTGGTACCCCGGCGAGGTCCTGACGCTGCCGCAGTACACCGAGAAGCGGGTGGACGTGCTGGCCGCGCGGGCGTTCCGGGCGTTCCACGAGTACCAGCCGATCGACCCGCGGCAGGCGGTGGACGGTCGGGTGTACCGGAGCTTCCGCCACGGTCGGCACGTCGAGGTGTTCGTGCTCGACATGCGGTCGTACAAGGACGCGAACACCGCGCCGCGCGACGGCCGGGGTGTCGTGCTCGGTGACGCCCAGGCGCGCTGGCTGGTGGACGCGCTGGACCGCAGCAGCGCCACCTGGAAGGTCGTCGCCGCCGACCTGCCGATCGGCCTGACCGTTCCGGACGGCACGGACATCGAGGGCGTCGCCAACGGCCTGCCGGGCACGCCGGGCGGGCGTGAGCACGAGCTGGCGTGGGTGCTGGGCGAGCTGAAGCGGCGGCGCGTGCGCAACACGGTGTGGTTGACGGCGGACGTGCACTACACGGCCGCGCACCACTACTCGCCGGACCGGGCGGCGTTCCAGGACTTCGACCCGTTCTGGGAGTTCGTGTCCGGGCCGCTGCACGCGGGCGCGTTCGGGCCCAACGCGCTCGACCCGACCTTCGGTCCCGAAGCGGTGTTCGTGCACGCGCCGCCGACGGCGAACACCTCTCCGATGGACGGTTTCCAGCACTTCGGTGAGGTCGAGGTGTCGCGGGACGGCGAATTGACCGTGTGGCTGCGCGACATCAGCGGCGCGGCGCTGTGGAGCAAGACCCTCCGACCGCAGCCGCGGGGCGGCTTGCCGCGCTAGGCGCAAGGATCTGCAAGGAGTTGCAGCCTTCTGGGCCTTGTCCGCCCGAGACCGTCGTGGTTTTGTGCACTCCGTCCCGGCTCCCCGCCGGGGCGGGGTTGCAAATTCTTGCGACAAGGAGGTCGCTGATGCGTCGGGCCGTCGCCGCGCTCATCGCCCTGGCCGTTGTGCCATTCGTCCCACCCGCCGCCGCCGGTGCCGCGCCCGGAGCCGGGAGGCTCGCGGTCGGCGCCGTCACCGACCTCGCGCCGGGTGTCCGGGGCGGTGACCGAGCGCTGGCCAAGGACGCGTTGCGGGCCGACCTCACGGGTGAGCGGTTCTACTTCGTGATGCCCGACCGGTTCGCCAACGGCGACCCGCGCAACGACCGCGGCGGCACGAGTGAGCCCGACCGGCTCAAGACCGGCTACGACCCCGCCGACAAGGGCTTCTACCACGGCGGCGACCTCAAGGGCCTGCGCGACAAGATCGACTACCTGGACGGCATGGGCATCACCGCGATCTGGATGACCCCCATGTTCCGCAACCGGTGGGTGCAGGGTTCCGGCGCCGACGTCTCGGCCGGCTACCACGGCTACTGGACCACCGACTTCACCGAGCTCGACCCGCACTTCGGCACGACCAACGACATGCGGCGGCTCATCCAGGACGCGCACCGCCGCGGCATCAAGGTGTTCTTCGACATCGTCGCCAACCACACCGCCGACCTGATCGACTACGCCGAGGGCGAGCACGACTACGTCAGCACCGGCGCGCAGCCGTACCTGGACGAGCAGGGCAACCCGGTCGACATCTCGACTATCGCGGGTCGGGAGCCGTTCCCGAAGCTCACCGGGCCGTACACGCCGGTCGTCACGGGCGAGAAGACCCCGGCCTGGCTGAACGACCCGCAGCTCTACCACAACCGCGGCGACTCGACGTTCAGCGGCGAGTCCAACGAGTACGGCGACTTCTTCGGCCTCGACGACCTGATGACCGAGCACCCGACGGTCGTCAAGGGCATGAAGCGGATCTTCACCAGCTGGATCGACACGCTGGGCATCGACGGCTACCGGGTCGACACGGTCAAGCACGTCAACATGGAGTTCTGGCAGAGCCTCGCGCCGCACGTGAAGCGGTACGCGGCGATGCGCGGCAAGAAGGACTTCTTCGTCTTCGGCGAGGTGTTCGACGCGGACCCGGCGTTCACCTCCCGCTACACCACCACCGGCCGGATGCAGGCCACGCTGGACTTCCCGTTCCAGAGCGGTGCGGCGACGTTCCTGTCCGGCGGCGGCGCGGCCCGGCTCGGGGAGGTGCTGGTGGACGACGACCGGTACACCGACGCCGACTCCAACGCGTCCTCGCTGCCGACGTTCCTCGGCAATCACGACATGGGCCGCATCGCGTGGATGCTCCGGCAGGGCCGTCCGGGCATCTCCGAGGCGGAGCTGCTGGACCGGCTGGAACTGGGCAACGCCCTGCTGTACCTGTGGCGCGGCAACCCGGTCGTCTACTACGGCGACGAGCAGGGTTTCGCGGGCACGGGCGGCGACAAGCTGGCCCGCCAGGACATGTTCGCCTCGAAGACCCCCGAGTACGCCACCGAGGACCTGGTCGGCAGCGACCGCACCGGCGCGGTCGACAACTTCCGCACCGACCACCCGCTGTACCGGCAGCTGAAGGACCTGGCGAAGTTCGTCGACGCCGACCCGGTGTGGCGTGACGGCAACCAGGCGCTGCGGCTCGCCCAGGGTGACGTGATCGCGTTCAGCCGCACGGGTCGCACGCAGCAGGTCGAGCACCTGGTCGTGGCCAACGCGGGCACCGCGCCCGCGACCGTCGAGGTCCCGGTGTCCGGCAAGGGCTACCGGCCGGTCTGGCCGGCTGCGGGCTCGCAGGTCAACGCGACGGGCGGCAAGGTCACCGTGACCGTGCCGGCGCTGTCCGCCCTGGTGCTCAAGTCCACCGGCAAGCTGCCGTCCGCCGCTCCCGCGCCGACGCTGGTGGCGCCCGCGACGGGGACCGTGCTCGACGACCGGGTCGAGCTGCGCGCCGACGGCATCACCTCGCCGTACGCGCAGGCCACGTTCGCCGCGCGGGTCGAGGGCGAGCGCGACTGGCAGGTGCTCGGCACCGACGACGCCGCCCCCTACCGGGTGTTCGCGGACCTGGCGACGTTGCCGGGTGCGGCGGCCGGCAAGAACGTCGAGCTGCGGGTGGTCGCCAAGGACGCGAGGGGTTCGCTCGGCGCGGACGGCGTGAAGGTCGGCCTGGTGGCCGCGCCGGTGGTCGAACCGCCGGGCGCGGTGTCGTCGGACTGGCTGGTCGTGCACTACAACCGCCCGGCGGGCGACTACGACGGGTGGGGCCTGCACGTGTGGGGCGACGTCGAGAACGCGCCCACGTGGGACGCTCCGCTGCCGTTCGCCGGTGAGACGCCGTACGGCCGGTTCGCGTGGGTCAAGCTCAAGCCCGGCGCGCGCTCGGTCGGCATCATCGCGCACCGGGGCGACGTGAAGGACACCGACGGCGACCGGTTCGTCGACCCGAGCGCCACGCCCCAGGTGTGGTTGCGCCAGGGCCAGTCCGCCGTGCACGCCGGCGAGGTCGCCGCGACCGGTCAGGCGGTGATCACGCACACCGGTGACGCGACCGGTCTCGTGGTCCGCGCCGGCGGTGTCGACCACCCGTTCACCGGGGGAGTGGCGACGGTGCCGGCGACTGCGCCGGTCGAGTTCTCCGTGCTGCGCGGTGACGCGGTCGTCGCCTCCGGCCGCACGGACGGCCACGCGTGGGTCGGCGGCGACCGGGTGTACGCGAGCCTGGCCGCCGCGCAGAACCGCGCGGTGATCCACTACAACCGGCCCGACGGCGACTACAGCGACTGGACGCTCTACCACTGGACCGGGTCGCTGGAACCGAGTCCGGGCTGGACGCAGTCACGTGCGCCGGACGGCGTGGACGGGTTCGGCGTCTACTGGTCGGTGCCGCTGGAGCCGGGCGCGGCGGGGCTGAACAACATCATCCACAAGGGCGACGCCAAGGATCCCGGCCCCGACCAGTTCCTCGACGTCACGGCCACCGGCTACGAGGTCTGGTACGTCTCCGGCTCCACCAAGGCGGACGGCTCGATCTCCTACGTGCTGCCGCCCTCGGGCGGGGAGGGCGTGGACGACGACCTGACCAAGTCCAAGGCGATCTGGGTGTCGAAGGACCTGGTGGTGTGGGACGTGCCGGTGGTGCCGTCCGACGGCTACCGGATCGAGTACGACGGCAAGGTGCTGCGGCTGGAGCCGTCGTCGGACGCCGTGCCCGCGAAGTTCCCGCACCTGCGCGGCAAGCCGGTGTTCAAGGTGCGTGACGGCGGCCGGTTGGACGAGGCGCTGCGCGGCAAGCTGTCCGCCGTGCACGTCGACGCCAACGGCGGCCTGCGGCACCGGACGGGCGTGCAGGTCGCCGGTGTGCTGGACGACCGGTTCGCCGCCGCCGCGTCCCCGCTGACCTACGGGCCCACGTTCGACGGCGACCGCGTGACCACGCGGTTGTGGGCGCCCACGGCGTCCTCGGTGAAGCTCCAGGTGTTCGACCACCCCGGCGGCACCGCCGCGACCGTGCCCATGACCCGGGACGACGCGTCCGGCTCGTGGTCGGCGTCGGGGGCGTGGAAGGACAGGTTCTACCTCTACGAGGTGACGGTCGCCGGCCGCACGGTCACCGTGACCGACCCGTACTCGGTGGCGCTGGCGGTGGACTCGACGCACTCGCAGTTCGCCGACCTCGGGGACGCGCGCACCATGCCCGCCGGCTGGGCCGGCCACGTCGCCCGCGGCCTGGACGGCGACCCGACCGAGCACGGCATCACCGAGCTGCACGTCCGGGACTTCTCCATCGGTGACACGTCCGTCCCGGAAGGCGACCGGGGCACGTACAAGGCGTTCACGCACACGTCGTCCGCCGGCATGGCGCACCTGCGCGAGCTGGCCGCCGCGGGCCTGGACACGGTCCACCTGCTGCCGACGTTCGACATCGCGACCATCCCGGAGAAGCGCGCCGACCAGCAGCGGCCGGCGTGCGACCTGGCGTCGCTGCCCGCGGACTCCCCGGCGCAGCAGGAGTGCGTGTCCGCAGCCGCCGCGAAGGACGGCTTCAACTGGGGCTACGACCCGTTCCACTACGACGTGCCCGAGGGCTCCTACGCCACGGACGGCGCGCAGACCGGGTGGGCGCGCTCCGAGCAGTACCGCGAGATGGTGAAGTCGTTGCACGACAACGGCAACCGCGTGGTGGTCGACGTGGTCTACAACCACACGGCCGCCGCCGGTGACGCGCCGACGTCCGTGCTGGACAAGGTGGTGCCCGGCTACTACCAGCGGCTCGACCTCGACGGCGCGGTGGCGAACTCCACCTGCTGCGCCAACACCGCGACCGAGAACGCCATGATGGGCAAGCTCGTCGTGGACTCCGCGGTGCGGTGGGCCCGGTGGTACAAGGTCGACGGGTTCCGGTTCGACCTGATGGGCCACCACCCGAAGGCGAACATCCTGGCCGTGCGCGCGGCGCTGGACGCGTTGACCGTCGAGAAGGACGGCGTGGACGGGCGCAACATCCGCATCTACGGCGAGGGCTGGGACTTCGGCGAGGTCGCGGGCAACGCCCGGTTCGAGCAGGCCACGCAGGCGAACATGGCGGGGACGGGCATCGGCACGTTCAGCGACCGGCTGCGTGACGCGGTGCGCGGCGGCGGTCCGTTCGACGGCGACCCGCGCGTGCAGGGGCTCGGGTCGGGGCTCGCGGGCGACCCGAACGGCGCACCGGCCAACGGCGACGTGGCGGCGCGGCTGGCGAACTACACCGACCTGGTGAAGCTGGGCATGGCGGGCAACCTGGCGTCCTACCGGTTCCAGTCCACCTCCGGCGGCGTCACCACGGGCCGTGACGTGTCGTACAACGGCTCACCCGCCGGTTACACGGGCACGCCCGCCGACGTGATCACGTACGTCGACGCGCACGACAACGAGACGTTGTTCGACTCGCAGACCTACAAGCTGCCGGTGGGCACGTCCATGGCCGACCGGGTGCGGATGCAGAAGGTCGCCTTGGCGCCGGTGCTGCTCGGTCAGGGCCAACCGTTCCTGCACGCCGGCACGGAGTTCCTGCGCTCGAAGTCGTTGGACCGCAACAGCTACGACTCGGGCGACTGGTTCAACCGCTACGACCCGTCGTTGCGGGACAACGGTTTCGCCCGCGGCCTGCCCCCGGCGGCGGACAACGCGGACAAGTGGCCCTACGCCGCACCGCTGTTGGCCAACGGCGCTCTCAAGCCCTCGCCGGCCGACATGCGCACCGCTCTCGGCAACACCCTGGAGCTGCTGCGCATCCGCGCGTCCTCGCCGCTGTTCACCCTGAACGACGCGGCGCTCGTGCAGCAGAAGCTGTCGTTCCCGACCGCCGAACCGGGTCTCGTCGCGGCCCTGCTGGACGACGCGGCGGGCCCGGACACCGACCCGGCCCTCGACGCCGTCCTGGTGATCGTCAACCCGTACCCGACGGCCAAGTCCGTCGCGGTGCCGGGCGCGTGGCGGAACCACCCCCTGACCACCGACAAGGCCGTGGTGGCCGAAGGCACGATCACCGCCCCGGCCCGCTCGGTGGTGGTGCTGACCCGCTGACGACCGGGCCGGCCCGACGCGCGACCGGACGTCCTCGGCGCGCAGGACGCGGAACCCCCCCCCCCGCGCGCCCAGCACATACACCCCCCCCCCCCCCCCCCCCCCCCCCCACCCCGCCCACCACCCCCCCCGCCCCGCCCCGCGCCCGCCCGACCGCGGCGCCCCGCACGCGGAACCCCCGCGCCTGCGCGCCGAGCACTTCCACCCCGACCCCCGCCTCCCCGACCCCGATCCGCTCCGACAGCACCCCCCCGGAGCGGCTTCCCGGTGGTCACGGCCGGCGCTCGCGCAGCTCCGGCTACCCTTGACCGAGTCGCACAAGCCCGTACGAAGGAGTACCGACCGCCGTGAGCGAGCGCACCCTGGTCCTGGTCAAGCCCGACGGCGTCAGCCGCGGCCTGGTCGGCGAGGTCATCTCCCGCATCGAGCGCAAGGGCCTGCACCTGGCCGGCCTCGAACTGCGCACCGTGGACCGCGCGACGGCCGAGCAGCACTACGCCGAGCACGACGGCAAGCCGTTCTTCGCGGACCTGGTCGAGTTCATCACCGGCGGTCCGCTGGTGGCGATGGTGGTCGAGGGCACGCGGGCGATCGCGGCGTTCCGCCAGCTCGCCGGCGGCACCGACCCGGTCGAGAAGGCCACCCCCGGCACGATCCGCGGCGACTTCGGCCTGGAGGTCCAGTTCAACCTGGTCCACGGCTCGGACTCGCCGGAGTCGGCCGAGCGCGAGATCAAGCTCTGGTTCCCGAACCTCTGAGCCGATCGTCCGAACGGCCCGGGACCCGCGTGGTCCCGGGCCGTTCGCGCGCTCAGCCCGCCCGTCGGTAGCGCGGCGGCGACGAACCCGGGCCTCCGGGGGCCGAGCCGTGCAGCACGACGCCCTCGCGGTGGCCCAGGGGCAGGTACATGCGGACGTCGTCGAACCGGGCGTCACCGACGGCGATCACGTTCGGCAGGCGGCCCCACTCGCGGAAGCCCAGGCTCTCGTACAGCTCGATCGCGCCGTGGTTGTTGCCGCGCACCCCGAGCGTCAACACCTCCAGCCCGGCCGCGCGGGCGTGCTCGACCACCGCGCCCACCAACCGCGAGCCCAGCCCCAGGCCGCGCGCCGCCGGGTGAGCCGTGACCCGCCGCACCTCGGCCATGTGCCCGAACACCTCGCTGTC